>NZ_JBAMDI010000015.1:0-129089 GCF_036961695.1 Pseudomonas sp. CGJS7
CGGCTTGGGTCTGGCGAATGCGTCGGCGCCGAGGTCGACGCCAGCTGCGCATTGACAGCCTCCAGTTGCTGGAACGACTCGGCCACCGATACCCGCGCCGCGTCGGCCACCGACACCTGAGCGCGCTTGTGCGCCGGGTCGTGCAAGTCGCCTTGAATCGCGAACACATTCGGGCCGCTCTGCGGCGTACCGCCTGGAAGCACGTGGTCGACCGTGGCGAGCCCTCCGGCCCTGGACGCCACCAGCAAACTCGCGGCCGTCCGCTCGGACAACTCATCGAACGGGCGGCCTTCGCGCGCTTGCAGCGCGCCGATCCCGTCGCGGATCCGCTGGTACATCGGGTGATCCGGATGCAAGGACCCGCGCGGGTCGCGAGCTCGATCCGCCGCGTCGACAGCCTCTCGTGACGATTGGTTCGCATCCTTGAATGGACTCTCCGCCGGCTTCTGCGGAAGCAACCGGCCGACCTCGCCCGCGACGCCTTGAACGCCGCGCGCGATCGCCGCGCCGACTGAAACGCCGGCGCGCAGTCCCTCGATGTCGCCTCGGTACTTGTCGAACATCGGCCGATGCTGTTCCGCCAGTTCCAGCGCTTGCCGCTGCACCAGAATCGAGCGGTCCGGCATACCGTTCAAATCGACGTCGAGAAAATGATGCATGCGGTGCGAGTCCGCCCCGGTCGCCGCGGCCCTGATCGGGTTTCGCAGATCCAAGCGGTCGCCGTTGTCCTGATAACCGGCCGCCTTCAACACATTGAGCTCGACCGGCTCGGCATACATCCGCACGGTTCCGAAATGCTTGCTCGCCGCGCTGACCACGTCGCCGGCCATCACATGGTTGACGATCTGGTTGCCGCCTTCGGGAATCTTGTAGGCCAGACTCACCGCGCCGTAAGGATTGAAGGTTTCCCCGTTCAACCCGAACCTGGCGGCCGCGATCTGCGCCAGACAGCCGCCCAGCGAATGCCCGGTCACGGTCACTTGCGGCAACTTTCCGGTGCGATCGTACTGGCCACGCGCCATCTCCAGCGCGGTCCGGGTCAGCGTCAGCGCATCGGCCGCTTGCGCGTTGACGCGCTGGGCCACCATACCGCCGTCGGCGATCAGCCCGTCCTGGAACGGTTGCCGGTCGAACTCGCTGCCGCGATGGGCGACGACGATCTGCTTGCTGTCGACGTGCTGGTAAATCGTTCCCTGGTAACCGGATGGTTTGTCGACATGAGCCAGAACGGCGTATTCGACGCCGGCGATTTTCACGCGCCGTTCCTCGGGCAAGCTGAGGTCGGGCGAACGATAAGCGTCTTGGGCCAGATTCGCGTACTGCTGCGTGGTCATTCTCACGGATTCACCTTGCTGGACTGGATGGTGACGCTGAACAGTTCGTCGCGTAACGGCTCCAGGAAGTCGTCCGGACTATCCAGACCGTGGTCCGGAAAATCCTCGACCCTGGGATCGCGCGGGTAGCCGCCGCGCCAGTAGTACTTCGTCTTCGTGACCTCGGCCTCGACCGCCTCGGCGTCCAATCGCACGACGAAGCGGGTCTCGCCGGCCGCACCGGTCGCTCTGAGCGAAACGCTGGGACCGACCGCCTTGAAGCGGCAAACGCCGCGGCCGAAATAGTCGGCGTCGATCAGACCATCCAGCGCTATCTCGCCCTCATAGCGGCCGTCACCGGTGCGCTTGAGGCTGATCGGCAAGAAGGTGGAGATCGGTGTGGTCTGGACGCCGGAAAAGAATTCGGCCGGCGGCAGGCAGGCGCTGTTGGCGATGTCGTATTGCATCGTCCCGTGTAAGGACGCGAACGGCCCTGGCGCGTTGTCGATGCGGACGGCCAAAGCAAAGACTCGCGATGGCTTGGTATTTTGTTTGTAGACGGGCATCCCTGCTCCTGATTCGCTCGAACATGCGGCTATCGCGAGAATCGCCGGAGCGATCAGCAACCAGGCAATCGTTGCGATCCGCGCGCGCATGTCGGCGCGGCGAAGACGCTTTGGAATTCGCATGTTCTGTTTCCCTGTTTGATTCGGCCTTAAGCGCGAATTTCGTTGACGCCGCGCAAATTCCTCAACGGACTCGGAACGGTAGACTGCATGCTTGGTAGTAGACGCGGCAATCGTCGTCGCCCCGTTCTACACATGCCTTCATTCCGAGCTGTATAGCGCTTGAGGCATCCCCCACGCTGATGTGCTCTGCGCCCGTGCTGCCATAGACCGTCGCCACGCACTGGTGCGATAGGTAAGTATCACCTTGCATTTTCCGCCACCACGGGACTTACAATCGGCAATCGCGTCCGCACGCGCTCGACGCTTGCTGTCGCGACTGTCCACTGCGCTCATTATTCCAACGGCCTTGTCTCTCGCTATCGCACCCCAGCGAGAGGCCCAGATCGGACCGCTCGCCGCGGTTCCGTAGCCATCGGACGGCATCGGCCCGCAGGACATCGTGCTGATGCCCTGATAGGGAATCATGCCGGCCGGGCATCCGCCTTCCGCGCTCGCCGTTCCAAACAGCCCCGCCCATAGCGTTCCTGTCAGAAAAGCCAGTCCCGATCGCTCCTTTATCGCGAAATACATAGAGCAGAGCGCCTCACCTGATTCGAACAGGAGGACTGCACGCTTGGTAGTAGACGCTGCATTCGCCGTCGTTCCACCCTCTACATTCCTTCATCCCGACCCGAATGGCTTGATCGACGTCCACCTCACTGACGTTTATCGCGCGAGTCTTTGCTTTAACCATCGCGACACACTGGTTGCGATAGGTAAAAATGACCTTGCACTTGCTGCCGCCACGCGTTTCGCATTCCGAGATCGCGTCTGCGCGCGCACGCCGTTTGCTGTCGCGGCTATCTACTGCGCCCACGACCAGGGAAGCTTTATCTCCTGCTATGGCTCCCCATTGCGATACCCAGTACGGACCGCTCGGTGTCGTGTCGTAGCCGTTTGATGACATCGGTCCGCATGACATCGTATTCGTGCCTTGATAGGGAATCATGCCCGCGGGACAACCGCCTTCCGCGTTCACCTTGTTAGCCACACTTGTCAGCGACGCGCATGCAAGCAATGCCAGTTGGCGTGCTCTAGATAAAAGCACCGACCAGAAGCGATTCATCTGATCCGCACCGGCAGGCTGCAAGCCTGATAGTAGACGCGACAATCGTCGTCGCCCCGCGCTGTGCACGCCTTCATTCCAAGTTGTATCGCGCTTGATTCATCTCGCGCGCTGATGTGTTCGGCGCCAGTGCGTCCATAGACCGTCGCTACGCACTGGTTGCGATAGGTAAGTACCACCTTGCATTTTTCGCCGCCGCGGGCCTTGCAATCGGCGATCGCGTCCGATCGTGCCCGACGCTTGCTATCACGACTGTCCACGGCGCTCATTACTCCGGCAGCCGTGTCTCTGGCTATCGCGCCCCAACGAGACGCCCAGCTCGGACCGCTTGGCGCGCTGCCTTCGCCACTCGACGGCATTGGCCCGCAGGACATTGTGTTAGTGCCCTGATAGGGAATCATGCCGGCCGGACAACCGCCTTCTGCGGCCGCTGAACCAGACACTACGATCAACAGAGCACACGCCGGCAAAATGATGCTTGCGTTCATCGCTTCTTGACCTCGTTTGATTCGCCTTGATCCGTTGCCCCGCTCGATGCGTGGCGGGCTGCTGCATTGCTGACGACCCTCTGGAAGTCCTGGTCGCCGTGCCTGGCAACTTGATTGCTCTGCGGCGATACATACGACCCAGGCGGCTGCCCCTGCGGCCCCGGCTGCCCACCCGCGCCGGAGAACGCGGAGAAGTGCATGAAACTTCCCAGCGCGCCATGGAAGAACATCCCCACCATCGGCGGCACCGAGATCAGCAGCACCGTGAGCATCAGCCCGACGCCGCCCTGCTGGATCGCCAGCGAGCTCATGCCCTCGGCTTCCAGTCCGCGGATGCCGGTCAGCGCTTTGGACACCCAGAACGCCAGCGCGATCTTGGAGGTGAGCTTCAAGGCGATGGCCGACATCGCGCTCAGCGCGGCCATCGAGAAGAAGGTGGCGATGCCCGACAGCAACCACTTGCGGAACAGTTCCTTGGTCTGCTCGAACATCAGACACAGGACGAACAAGGGCGCGAGTCCGACGAAGAACGCGATGCCGAACTTGTACATCAGCATCAGCGTGCCGACGGTCATCGGGACGCTGGCGGTGCCGAATCCGGCCATCAGCAGCGCGCGGGCTTTCTTCTCGCGGGTGTCGTCGTCGCCATCGACCACCTTGACCGCGTCGATGGCGTTGGTGGCGATCTGCAGGTAGGCCAGATTCTGGTCGACCGCCTCCACCGCGGTCTGCCCGCTCTTGCCGCTGACGACTTCGTGGATTTCGCTGTCCAGCCCGGTGGTCAGCAGCCGGTACAGATCGACGTTGCCGAAGGTCATGCCGGTGGCGACCGAAAGGATCAGCGCGACCTTCAGCGAGTTGGCGACCAGCCCCATCATCGGCTCGCGCGATTGCCCGGTGACGATGCGATAGCCCATCGTCAGCACGTACAGCGTCGCCAGGGTCATGGCCATGCCCGACACCCAGCCCATCGTGCGCCGCATCAAGGCGAAGCCGAAGCGGTCGATCTCTTCGCTGAGGTAGTGGTTGATGATCTTGTAGAACGCGAAATCGGCGACGCCCGACTGCGAGCGGGGCGTGGCGAAATCGATCAATGCGTCCAGCAGCAGGTAGTCCATGGCTCGGGTCCGTTCCGATCGTTCGCAGTGCTATTTCGACAATGCCGCCGCCAGCACGCCGGCCTGGACGACTTTGCCGATCAGCGAATCCTTATTGCCGTTCAAGGCGCGCTCGGCCAGGCGCGACTGGTCCCATTGCAGGGCCGCGAGGTAGTCGTCGTAGGCCTTCATCCGCGCTTGCCAGTAGTCCAGTTCCAGCGCGCTGCGCAGCATGAAGCGCTGGGCTTCATTGTCGTTCGCGGCCAGATCGCCCTGGCTGGAACCGGTGCTGTCGCGCTGCTGTTCGATCTGCTGGAACTCGGCGTTGCGCGCCATCAGCGCGCGCAGCATCCGCACCGACTCGTTGTATTTCATGTTGCGCGCGTGGACCATGCGCCGGCATATCGCCAGTTGCTCATCGACGACATTGCCGTCGAGTTTGGGCAGCGAAAGCTCCAGCGCTCCGGCGATCTGCTGCTGGACCCCGCTCGGCCCCGAGCAGGTCTCGCGCATGCCGTAGTCGGCGGGTCGCGGCGGAAAAGTGTCGTCCATTTGCGTCTGACCGAAATTCAGGCGTTGCAGGCGGATGATCTGTTGCTGGTAGTGATGGGCCGTATCGGTCCAGCGTTGGGCGTTCTTGCCGAATTCGATCGAGTCCTTGGTGATCTGTCGCAGCTTGGCCGCGTAGTTCGCCGGATCGTTGACCACGGTCTGGGCGCAGGCCGGAACGATGCAGGCGCACGCCGCCAGGACGACCGCAGCGAAGACGCATCGGGTCGCGTTGCCGGTGGGTTTCATGTCCGCCTCCTGGTCGGTTGGATCGGCTGCTCGCGTTCGGGATCGCGGCCACGGCCGCGCGACGGTGCCGGCTTCAGTCGTCCAGCAGGTGCATCAGGCCCTTGTCGTAGAAATGCTTGGCCAGCTCGGCGCCGTGCTCGATGCCCAGCGACTTGCGGGCCTTGGACCAATGCATCCACAAGGTGTCGTAGTTGCGGCGCTCGCGTTCGGCGACCCGGCCGATCGAGCCGTGGCGCAGAATCAGCACGCACACCTCTTGCTGCTTGGGCGTCAGCGCCGACCACGGATCGGCCCTGACCCGCTCGAAGTCGATGCTGGGGTCGTAGAAGGCATCGCCCGCGCGCACTTGCCGGATCGCTTGCGCCAGCACCGCGCTGGCGCTGCTCTTGAGCACATAACCCGACACGCCCTCGGCGATGAGCCGCGCGGCCAGAAACGGGCTTTCGTCGCCGGCATGCACGATCAAGCGCACGCGTGCGCGGTGCTGCCGCACCGCCCGCACCAGGGCGATGCGCTGCAGGCCCGGGATCGCCGGATCGAGCACGACGATGCACGCGTCGCGCCCGAGCTGGATCAGCACTTCCTGCAAGCGTTCGCTGGAACGCGCGATACGAACGGTTTCGACACTGCATCCTTGCGATCTCCTCAGCAATCCATCGACCAACCTCGCCATTGCGGGTTGGTGGTCCGCGACCACGTACTTCATGCCGCCGTCCTTGTGCTCGTTGTCGTTGGCGTCCTGCCAACTTCAGGTTGCTGACATGGTGACGAGTGCGCGCGGTCTTGCCAAGCCCGAAAAATTCCCCGGTCCGGTGTGCTTATCGGTGTTGTTTACTGCGGATTCGAATGCGCTTTCAGGCACATCATTCGGCGGACGCTTGAATCCGCAATCGCGTTTCGCCCTTGACGTGGGCAACGTCGGCGGCGATCGAGTGCGATCCGCGCGCGGTGGGCCGACGCGTCGGAATTCATTTCGCGAACGCCGGCGGCGAGGCGGAAATCGCACTCGCCGCCGATGCAGATCGCGGTTCGAGCAGGCCGAGGGCTTCAGCCGCCAGCGGTCGTCGCGGTCTGACGCACGCTGGCTTCGCGCAGCAACTTGCGCAGCGCCGGCACGCACGGCAGATACAGCGCGGCGCCGACCACCCACACCCAGCCGTCCCAGTGGCCGGCGCCGATGACGTAGATCGTGCCGAAGATCAACGGGCCGATCACCGCGGCCAGACTGGCCAGGCTGGCGAGCACGCCTTGCAGCGCGCCCTGGTTGGCTTCGTCGGTGCGCTGGCTGGACATCGCCAGCAGCGCCGGTCCGCCGATGCCGCCGCCGGCCGCCAACAACAGGCCGGGGGCGAGGGTGGCGGCGCTGCGGGCGAAGGCGAAGGTCAGATAACCCAGCACGTCGGAGATCACGCCGCCGATCAAGGTGCGCGAGGGGCCGAAGCGGTCGCTGATGCGGCCGGTCGCGAACGCCTGGAACAAGGAGTGGATGACGCCGAACGCGGCCAGCGACAGGCCGACCGCGGTCGGGTTCCAGCCGAAACGGTCGTGGCCGTAGATCGCCCACAGCGTGCCCGGCACCTGGCCGGCCAGTTGCATCGCCAGGTACAGCCACAGCAGCGGCGCCAGATCCGGCAGGCGGCCGAGTTCGCGCAGCGAATGCCACGGCGCCAGTTGGCGCAGGCTCGGCGCGCGGGCCGGCTCGCGTTTGCGCGGCGGCTCGGGCAAGGCCAGCCAGGCCAGGGCGAAGTTGATCGTGGCCAGCGCGGCCGCGGCCAGGAACGGCGCGCGCAGCCAGACCGCGCCGAGCAGGCCGCCGATCACCGGCCCGGCGACCAGGCCCAGGCCGAAGGCCGCGCCCATCCAGCCGAAGCGGCGGGCGCGTTGGGATTCGTCGGAGATGTCGGCGATGTAGGCGCCGGCCACCGAACCGCTGGCGCCGCTGATCCCGGCGATGGCGCGGCCCAGGTACAGCAGCGACAGCCACGGCGCGCAGGCCATCAGCAGGTAGTCCAGGGAACTGCCGAACAACGAGCACAGCAGCACCGGGCGCCGGCCGAAACGGTCGCTGAGCGCGCCCAGCGCCGGCGCGCAAACGAATTGCATCAGCGCGTACAGCGCGGTCAGGGCGCCGGCGTGCAGGGCCAGGTTGTGCTGCAGGCCGAAGGAATCGAGCAGTTGCGGCATGACCGGTGCGATCAGGCCGATGCCGATGGCGTCCAGGGTGACCGTGGCCAGGATCAGCACCAGGGCGAAGCGGGCGCCGGCTTGGGCTGGGGATTGGGCGGGGGTGGGGGATGGCGCCGGCGCTTGGGCCGGCGGCTCGGCCGGCGCGGGGGCCGGCGAATGGATCGGGGTGTCCATGACACGCTCCCTATCAGTGATAGATTCGCCGCGCATGCTAATCTATCGTCGATAGGGAAACAAGCCCCGCCGGCCGGAGACCGCAAGCCCATGAAATTGCAACGAGATACCGTGGTCGCCGCCGCGCTGAAGCTGCTCGACGAGGTCGGCATGGACGGCCTGACCACCCGCCGGCTGGCCCAGGAGCTCGGCGTGCAGCAGCCGAGCCTGTACTGGCATTTCAAGAACAAGCGCGAGCTGCTCGACGCCCTGGCCGAGGCGATGCTGGCCGAGCAGCGGCCGGCGCAGCACGCCGATTACCCGGACTGGCGCGAGTGGATGGCCGCCCAGGCGCACGAGTTCCGCCGCTGCCTGCGCGCCCACCGCGACGGCGCGCGCGTGCACATCGGCACCCGCCCGGAAGGCGGCGATTTCGGCGACGGCGAAGCCGAGCTGGGGTATCTGGTCGCAGCCGGCTTCACCCCGGCCGACGGCCTGCGCGCGCTGATCTCGCTGAGCTACTACACCATCGGCTGGCTGCTGGAAGAACAAGCCGCGACCGAAGCCGGCCGCGGCCCGGGCCAGGCGCCGATGACGCCGGACCCGCAGCGCTATCCGCTGTTGGCGCAGGCGCAGAGCGTGCTGAGCCAGAACGATGTCGACGCCGACTTCGAGTACGGGTTGCGGGCGTTGATCGCCGGGTTCGAGGCGTTGATTCCGCAGCGGCGGGGTTGATCGGCGGTTCGCTCAACGCGTAGCGCGCGCCACAGACTCGGCCTGGCTCCACAACGGCTCGCTCATCAGCTGGCGGATCGCCGGCGTGTGCGGGTCGTTCGTCGCTTCTGCCTGCGCCGCCTGGCTGCGCTGGCGCAGGTTTTTCAGCACCTCGCGCAGCGGTCCGGCATCGTCCCGGGTGTTGGCCCAATCGATCGCCCGTTGCAGCGAGTACTCGAACGCCGCGTGTTCGCTGGCGATCCGGTCTTGCCAGCCGCGGTTGCCGCCACGGCCGCTATCGCTGCGGCGAAACAGGATGTGGCCGTACTCGTGCCAGACCACGATCAGCCACCGGTCGCGCGGGTAGTCGGCGCGGCCGAGGAATCGCGGGTTCAATTCGATCAGATTGCGCCCCGGGATCGCGTGCGCCGGGCCCTGCATGTCGGTCGTCCAGGCGTAGCGGGTGCCTTGCTGTTGGATCCACTGCAGTTCCGCCCAGACCCGCGGCCAGGTTTCGCGGACGCGGGCATCGGCCTGGCGCGTGTCCGCGGCCAACGCCGGCGGCGGCGCTTGTTGAGCCAGGCAAACGACCGGCAGTGCGACGACGACGAACAGCAAAGACAAATTCAAAGTCAGATGTTGCGGCATTGCCGATACTCCCTGGCGGGCGATCGCGACGGGCGCGCGGAACGTCCGCGACGACGCGGACCGATGGCATCGATCCAAACCCGCGCCGCCGTGCGCAGGCGGAAGCGGGCGAGCAAGCGACCACCGCGATAACGCCTGTGCGCCGATTAGGTTTCATCGCATCGCGCGGCCGCGCGGAACCTGGCGACGCTCGCGTTCGGGCGCTACGCCGCGGCCGCAGCGATTCAGCCCCCTGATATCGCTCGGCCCGTTCGGCTCAATCCGCCGACACCGTGCGCGTACGCGCCCACTCGCGCAGCGACTCCACCTGCTCGGCCATCAGCACCGACAACGGCCGGGTCTGCTTGAGTTCGGCGCGCAACTGGAAATCCGACAACGGCGTGCCGGCGGCATGCGCGGCGTACATCGAGGCGACGATGGCCTGCTCGATCTCGGCGCCGGAAAACCCCTCGCTGGCCGCGGCCAGACCAGGCAGGTCGAAGGATTCGGACTGCAGCGAACGCCGGCGCAAATGGATCGCGAACAACTCCGCACGCGTTTCCGCCACCGGCAGGTCGACGAAGAAGATTTCGTCGAAGCGCCCCTTGCGCAGCAGCTCCGGCGGCAAGGCGTCGATCTGGTTGGCGGTGGCGACCAGAAACAAACGCGATTTGCGTTCGGCCATCCAGGTCAGCAGATAGCCGAGCACGCGTCGCGATACGCCGCCATCGCCGTCGCCGCCGTCGCCGGCCAGGCCCTTTTCGATTTCGTCGATCCACAGCACCGCCGGCGCCAGTTGCTCGGCCGAGGCCAGGGCCGCGCGCAGGTTCTTTTCGGTTTCGCCGTGGAACTTGTCGTACAGGGTGCCGAAATCCAGCCGCACCAGCGGCACGCCGAAACCGGCGGCGACCGCCTTGGCGATCATCGATTTGCCGCAGCCCTGCACGCCGAGCAACAAAATGCCCTTGGGCGGGTCCAGTCCCGGCGGCGCTTCGCCGCTGACGAACACCGCGCGGCGTTGTTCGACCCAGCGCTTGAGCCGGCGCGCGCCGGCGACCTCGGTCATGCGCGCGCTGTCGTATTCGTAATGCAGATGGCCGGAGCGGTTGAGCAGTTCGAACTTGAGCTTGGCCAGTTCGGGCAGATCGTCGGGCCCGAGCGCGCCGTCGCGGAAGATCAGGTGGCGGGCGATCCGGCGCGCATCGACCGGGTCGATGCCTTGCAGGTTGCGCACGATCTGCTTGACCGCCTCGCCGTCGACCTCGACCCGGCGGCCGCCGTTTTCGCGCGCGTAGTTTTCCGCTTCCTCGCGCACCAGCTTGAGCAGCGCGTTGGCGTCGGGCAGGCGCGGGGTGAAGCGCACCGCCAGCGAATCCAGGTCCGGCGGCAGTTCCAGCTTGTGGCCGATCAACACCAGCACGTGCGGCTGGCAATCGCGGCGCTGGGCGATTTCGCGCAACTGGCGCTGGGTGCTGGCGTAACCCAGGTAGGGATGCGCGTCGAACAACAGATAAATGCCGCGCTGGTCGGCGTCGCGGATCGATTGCAGCGTGGTGGAGATGTCGGGCGCGACGTCGGCGTCTTCTTCGCGGTCCAGATCGACCCGGCGCAGGCCTTCGGTGATCGACCAGCGGTACAGCGCCCGCCATACGTTCATCAACGCCTGGCGGAACAGTTCGACCACGCGCGCTTCGTCGCGGGTTTCGATCACGATCAGCGGGGTGTTGGAACGGATCAGCGCGGTCAGGTCTTGCAGGTCGCTCATTGGGGGCAGTCTTCCGTGGACGCGCCATGATACGGCGCCGGCCATCGGGCCGGTCGGCCGATCCGCGCCGGCCTCGGGCATCGGCGCCCGGCCGCGCCGCGACCGCCTAATCCCAAAGCCGTCTTGAGCCGGCGCGCCGCAGCCGCGACCATGCCCTTACCGCGCTCCGGCGCCCGCGATTTGCGCCCATGGCTTTCGACGCCTTCGCCCTGGTCCTGGCCATGCTGGTCCTGGGCTACCTGTTCCAGCGCTTGCGCGCGTTGCCCGACAACGCCGCGCAGACCTTGAATCTGGTGGTCCTGTACGTGTGTTTGCCGGCCGCGGTGTTGCGCTACGCGCCGCGCCTGCATCTGGAGCCGGCCCTGCTCGGGGTGGCGGCGGTGCCGTGGCTGCTGCTGGGCGCGACTGTGCTGCTGGTCGGCGGCTTGTCGCGCTGGCTCAAGTTCCGCCGCGATGAGCACGCGGTGCTGCTGCTGACCGTGGCGCTGGGCAACACCAGCTTTCTCGGCTATCCGCTGACCCGCGCGCTGATCGGCGAACACGCGCTGCCGTACGCGGTGGTCTACGACCAATTCGGCGCGTTCCTGATCCTGTCGACCTTCGGCCTGTGGGTGCTGGCGCGTTACGGCAGCGACACCCGCCCGAGCGCGCGCGACATGCTGCTGCGGGTGGTGAAGTTTCCGCCGCTGTGGGCGCTGATCCTCGGCTTCAGCGTGATGCCGGCGCAGCCGCCGGACTGGATCGCGGGCGCGCTGCAGCGCTTGTCCGAGGCCTTGTTGCCGCTGGCGATGCTGACCATCGGCCTGTCGGTGAAGCTGGCTTTGCCGCGCGAGGAACTCAAACCCCTGGCGGTCGGCCTGAGCCTGAAACTGGCGCTGATGCCGGCGCTGGCCTGGGCGCTGGTGCCGCTGCTGGGTCTGCACGGCGAAATGGCCCGCACCACGGTGCTGGAAGCGGCGATGCCGTCGATGGTCACCGCCGGCGCGCTGGCGATCGCACACCAATTGGCGCCGCGGCTGGCGGCGGCGATGGTGGGGTATGGGTTGTTGTTGTCGCTGCTGAGCTTGCCGTTGTGGGCGCGGGTGGCGGTGGGATAAGCCGGGCGCGGCGCGCCGACCGCGACGCCGTGATGGCCCACTCCACATCCGCGGTGTAGGCTGCGCTTTCCATCCGGAGGGAGCTCGCATGAAGACCGTGCTGGTGGCCAGTTCCAAGGGCGGTGTCGGCAAGACCACGATCGCCACCCACCTCGCCGCGCAAGCGGCCCTGGAAGGCCTGCGTACGGCCTTGATCGACGCCGACCCGCAAGGCTCTTCGACCCGCTGGGCGCAACGCCGCTCGGTGCTGGAAAGCGCGGTATTGCCGCTGGACGGCACCCGCAAGAAGGGCTGGCGCAAGAATCTGCCCGAGGACGCCCAGCGCACCGTGATCGACGCGCCGGCCGGGGCGATGGCCGAAGATCTGGACAGTTTTCTCGAATTCGCCGATGCGGTGGTGGTGCCGGTGCAGCCGTCCACCCTGGACATCGAGGCCACCGTGCCGTTCCTGGATTCGCTGGCCCAGCACCCGCGGGTGCGCCGCGGCCAGCTGCGGGTCGGGCTGATCGGCAACAAGCTCAAGCCCTGGACCAACGCCTCCCAGCAGGCGGTCGAATTGCTCAGCGAGTGGCCCTACCCGGTGATCGGCCAGATCCGCGACAGCCAGGCCTATGTGGTCATGACCGCGCTCGGCAAGAGCCTGTTCGACTACCACTCGCAGCAGATCCGCGAGCACCAGGCCGACTGGCAGCCGCTGCTGAAGTGGCTGAAGAAGTAAGGGCCGGACGGGCTTCGCGGTTTTGCACGGCCGTGATCGGCGGCGAGCGCGGCGCGGCGGCGCGGCCGCGCCCGCGGTGCACCGCCGCGACGCCGGTGCGTTCACTTGCCGCACCCGTTCCGGATCCGGCCGCTCCCCGCTACCCATCCGCGCTCCTGACAGGCATCCTCTGCCCTAAGCGTTCGCGCACCCGACTCCCCTTCTTCACTCGCTTCCGGCACTGACTCATGCGCGAACTGATCCTGCTCCGCCACGCCCACGCCGAACCCGCGGGCCAAAGCCAGGCCGACCTCGACCGGCCGCTGTCGGCCGAAGGGCTGGCCGAAGCCGAAGCCGCCGGGCGCTGGCTGGCGCAAAACAAACTGATCCCCGACTGCGTGCTGTGTTCGCCCTCGCGGCGCACCCGCGAGACCCTGGAGGCGGTGCTCGGCGCGATCGGCTACGTCGAACAGCGGATCGAACCGTCGATCTACGAAGCCACCCCGGGCACCCTGATCGCCCTGGCCGACACCCACCTGGAGGCCGAGCGGCTGATGCTGGTCGGCCACAACCCGGGCCTGGAACGGCTGGCGGCGCTGCTGCACAGCGGCCAGTCGGGCGATTACCGCGGCATGCCGCCGGGCGGGATCGCGGTGCTCAGCGTGCCGGCCGGCACCAGTCTGGAACCGGGCGTAGCCCAGCTCAGCGCATTCTGGTGGCCGTGAACGCGTCGCCGCCGCGCTCGCGGCGGCGGCACGTGGGTACCGCCGCACTGCCCGGCCTGATCGCCGGGTTGCTGTTGATGTCGGCCGCGCAGGCGGCCCAGGCCACGGCCCAGACCGCGCCGGCGGCTGAACCGCGCGAGGCGATGCCGCGCATCGCCACCGGCCGGCCGGCGCCGCCCAAGACGCCGCCGCCGCAGGGCTTCGATCCCGAACACACCCGTTTCAGCTTCGAACTGCGCACCCGCTGGGGCCAGAAGATCAGCGGCGACTTCCCGCGCTACGACGGCGAAGTCACCACCCTGGCCGACGGCCGCCATCAGGTCCGCATCCGCCTGGCCACCGCCGCGGTCACCGTCGGCGAATCCGAGCGTTACGCGCGCATGGCCCGCGGCGAGCGTTTCTTCAACGCGCCGCGCTATCCCTTCATCGAGTTCCTGTCCGAACCGCACCCGGCCGATCTGGTCCGCACCGGCGGCGCCCTGCGCGGCCGCCTGACCCTGCACGGGGTCAGCCGCATGGAGACCTTCATCCTGACCCCGGCGGCCTGCGCCAAACCGGGCGAGGAGTGCGACGCCATCGCCCACGGCAGCGTCAGCCGCGACGACTACAACCTCGACGGCTGGCAACTCGCGCTCGGCGACCGGGTACGCTTCACCATGCAGGTCCGCCTGCAATCCACGCAAGCTAAGCTCGCCCCGCCGAAACCCGCGCCGCCCAGGAATCCGGACACCGCGCCGGCCACGGACCCGGAGCGTTAAGGAGCCACCCCGTTGAACCCCGTCTTGCGCGGCCTTGTGGCCCTGCTCGCCCTGTCTTTGTCGGCCTGCGCCTCGCTGAGCCCGGCCCAGCGCGACCGCGCCAGCGCGATCGCCGCGGCCGCGCGTTCGCAGCAGATCGACTGCAGCGCCGACAACGCCTGCGCCCAGCCCTCGCCGCTGATGGAGCTGGGGCGCAAGGCGATGGCCGAATCGACCCCCGAGCGCCCGCGCCACTACGCCCTGATCCTGGACCGCGGCCCCGACGCGCTGCTGGCGCGGATCAACCTGATCCGCGGCGCCGCCCACACCCTGGACCTGCAGACCTACATCTTCGACGAAGACGACGCGGCCAAGCTGGTGCTCGACGAACTGCTCGCCGCCGCGCGCCGCGGCGTGCGCGTGCGCCTGCTGCTGGACCAACTGGCGGCGATGCGCCACATCGACACGCTGGCCGCGCTGTCCGGCGTCCACGCCAACTTCGAGATCAAGCTCTACAACCCGGTGCTGCACCGCGCCCGCATCACCTACCCGCAATACGTGCTGGCCGCGGCCTGTTGCTGGCGCCGGCTCAACCAGCGCATGCACACCAAGCTGCTGCTGGCCGACGGCCGCATCGGCATTTCCGGCGGACGCAATTACCAAGACGACTATTACGACTGGGACGACGAATACAACTTCCGCGACCGCGACGTGCTGGTCGCCGGACCGGTCGCCGACATCATGGGCACCGATTTCGAAGTGTTCTGGAGCGACCGCCGCAGCGTTCCGGTCGAACGCCTGGCCGATGTCGGCACGCGCCTGATCGACGCCGGCGTGCCGGCCTTGCCCAAGGTCGAATTCGAGCGCCCCAAACGCGCCCAGGCCATGCGCGAGGACGCCGCCGACAGCGCCAAGATCGAACAACGCCTCGCCAGCCAGGCGCTCGCCGTCGGCGCGGTGCGCTACATCTCCGACACGCCCGACAAGCACCGCGAAGACAGCGAAGCCAATGCGCTGGCCTCGGACTCGCTGCGCAATCTGATCGCCAACTCGCGCGAAGAAGTGCTGTTGCAGACCCCGTACCTGGTGTTGTCCAAATCGGCGCAGGACCTGTTCCGCACCCTGCACGCGCGCCCGGACCGGCCGCGGGTGATCGTTTCCACCAACAGCCTGGCCGCGACCGACGCCTTCATCGCCTACGCGCTGTCGTACAAGTACAAGCGCCGCTACCTGCGCGAGTTCGGTTTCAACATCTACGAATACAAACCCTTTCCCGCCGACGCGCCGATCGACATCGCCGCCACCGGCGCGGAGTTGCCCGACCTGGGCCTGGACGGACTGCCCGCGCAAGGCGAGCGCGCGCAGCCCGAATCGGTGCAAGGCGCCGGCCTGGCCGAATCGCGCCGCGGCCGCAACGACATCGACCGCAGCAGCGTGATCTACCGCCAGCGTTACCGGCAGCCGCTGGCGCGCGAGTACGCCGCCATGCGCTATGCGCGCCGCCGCACCAACGAACCGGTGCCGCTCAAGCGCGCCGGCGTGCGCATCGGCATGCACGCCAAGTCGATGGTGATCGACCACCGCATCGGCGTGATCGGCACCCACAACTTCGATCCGCGCGGCGACCACTACAACACCGAAAGCGCGGTGGTGATCGACGATGCCGCCTTCGCCCAGGCCTTGGCCGCGAGCATCCGCCGCGACATCGCCCCGGCCAACTCGTGGGTAATCGCGCGTCGCGACAAGCCGCCGATTTTCTCCGGGCTGGAGTATTCGATCGCCAAGATCTCCGAGCACTTGCCGATCTTCGATCTGTGGCCGGTGCGTTACGCCACCAGCTACGAATTCGTGCCTGGGCCGGACTGCCCGCATCCGTTGTACCGCACCGATCCGGGGTTCCGCGCTTGCTATAAGCCGGTCGGCGATTTCCCCGAGGTCAATCTGGGGGTGAAGAGTTTGACTACGCGGATGTTTACCGCGTTCGGAGCGGGGTTGGCGCCGATTTTGTGAGGGCGCGCAGGGGTTTGTTAGTAAGAGCAAATCCCCCCTAGCCCCCCTTTTTCAAAGGGGGGAACAGCCGTCGCGGCGACAGCGGTGGCGAGAACGCACTCGACAATTCGCCCCCTTTGAAAAAGGGTGCTGGCGCCTGCGCAGCCTGCTTCGCACCAATGCAACTGCGCCGGGGGATTTGCCGCGAAGAACCACTAGGTCTTCAGTCATAGGCGCCCCCAATGAACTCGCACACCCCGCCCCGGTCTTAGCCGTAACGAATCGACCCCACGGACCGGAGTTCCTCGATGCGTATCGTCGCAATGCTGCTAAGCGTGCTGGGAACAATGGCTTTCGGCGGCGCCCTCATCTATTCGTTCGTGCACCCCATCGCGATCGAATCGGCAGCACGCGATTTGATCCGAATCGAAGTAGAACAACGCGTAGGCGAAACCCTGCACCGCCTGGACGACACGGCCGTATCGCGACTGGCCACGCGCATGTCCGAACGCGGCCGCGCGCGGATCGCGCAGATCGATCGACAACTGCAATCGGACCTGCCGCGCCGAGTCGCCGAGATCGCCACCCAGATGCGCGACCCTCAGTGCGCTTGCCGCCAGCAGGTGGAGAACCGCGTCACTTCGATACTGCAAGCGCAGCGCGAGCGTTTGCTGGATATGGACACCCGCCTGACCCGCGCGATCGGCGACCAATACCGGCAAGTGGCCGCTGCCTTGATCCGCGAGTTCCGCATCTTCAGCGCCGCGAATCTGCTGCTGTTCGCATTGCTCGGCGCGGTCACGCTGAGCAAGCCCCGCGCCGGCCTGCATTTGTTGCCGCCGACCTTGACGCTGATCGGAGCGGCAGCGATCACCGCGTATTTCTATCTGTTCCAACAAGACTGGCTGCGCACCATCGTGTTCGGCGATTACGTCGGCTTCGCTTATCTCCTCTACCTGGCGCTGGTGGGCGCGTGGCTGAGCGATATCGCGTTCAATCGCGGCCGGCTGACGGCGGGCGCGATCAACGGCGTCTGCGCGGCGTTGGGCACAGCGCTCACCGTCGCGGCCTGCTGAGCGGCTCCCCCGGTCAACCCGTCCGGTCCGCCCCCCGACGCGGACCAGGCGGATTCGCCCTGCCCGCCCGCCGGTCACATCCGCCACCGCGTCTAGGTCTTCAGTCATGGGTGCGCGATTGCAACCTTCCACAACCCCGGCACATCTCTATTAGCGAACCCGGACGGCAGGACCCGCCGCCCAGCCAGCCCAGAAGCTCCAGGGCATGACTAAAGGGGGATATGACTTCCGACATATGGCGACTTCTACCTAGGTGTTGTAGATTACCAACACACCGAAGCACTACAGACCCACAACACAGGACACCACCATGAACGCTCTGACCACCCGCACCGCCACCTCCCCCGCCACCAAGGCTGCGACCACCACCCCGGCTCCGGTCCGTCACCTGCACCGCCAGCGCGATTTCGGCGTCGGCTACGGCAACAGCAGCGGCTACGCCAGCAACCGCAGCTACGCCAGCAACTGGGTCCAGCCGCGCTTCCGCTTCGCCTGATTCCGGACCGCCGTTCATGGGCCGGCCGTCCGTAGCGATACACCGTAAGGTCTTTTTCCGACCCGGACCGGTGCGCACAGCTTCCTTTTCCCCGCGCACCGTTCCGGGCTTTTTCTAGACCTCCGCGGCCCGCTCGCGACACCGCCCGCCCCGCTTGCGCAGTACTGTTCGGCCCCAGTCCCACCGTTGTCCCGCGGCCCCGCCGCAGCAGCGCCACCCACCGCAATCCACAGGTCCCGGCTGGTCCGGCCGCCGCATCGCCGTTATCGTGCAGCGATGAACGCACCCGACCCGACCAGCCCCGCGGCCGCGCAGGCCGCCAAGCCCCTGTTCCGCGGCACCACCACCGTCGACGACCTCAACCGGCTCTCGCGCAACACCGCGATGGAACCGCTCGGCATCGTCTTCACCGAAATCGGCCCCGATTACGTCCGCGGCACCATGCCGGTCGACGCCCGCACCCATCAGCCCTACGGCCTGCTCCACGGCGGCGCCTCGGTCCTGCTGGCCGAAACCCTGGGCAGCAGCGCCGGCAATCTGTGCTGCCCGGAAGGCCGGGTCTGCGTCGGCATCGAAATCAACGCCAACCACGTGCGCGGCGTGCGCAGCGGCACCGTCACCGGCACCGCGCGGCCGGTCCACGTCGGCGGCAGCACCCAGGTCTGGGAAATCCGGATCGAGGACGAAGCCGGCCAGTTGGCCTGCATCTCGCGCCTGACCCTGGCGATCGTGCCGAAGATCTGAACCGCGCCAACTCGCCGGCCACCCTCGCGCACCGCCCGCGCGGCGTCGCGCCGCGTCCTTCCCTATCTCATCGTTACGGCCGCACATGTCCGACACGCACTACAGCAAAGACTGGTTCCAGGCGCATATCCCCAATTGGCAACGCTGGCTGGGCGAGTTCCGCGACCGGCCCGGCCTGCGCTTTCTGGAGATCGGCAGCTTCGAAGGGCGCTCCACGGTCTGGCTGCTGCAAAACATCCTGACCCAGCCCGACAGCCGGATCGAATGCATCGACCTGTTCGCGCCCGACCCCAAGCAGGGCGACTACCACCCGCGCTTCCGCGCCAACGTCGCGCCGTGGGCGGACAAGGTCCTGGAACGCAAAGGCCCCAGCGCCGAGCAATTGCCGCTGGCCGAGGGCCCCTACGACATGATCTACGTCGACGGCTGGCATACCGCGTTCGGCGCGCTCGCCGACGGGGTGATGGCCTGGCCCAAGCTCAAGGTCGGCGGGGTGATGATCTTCGACGACTACCTGTGGATGCCGCCGGAGTACGCCGCGGCGCACAAGCCCGGCAAGCTGGTGCGCGAGTTCTGGCGCGCGCTCGGCCGGCGCTGGCAGGACCGCGCGATCGCGCCGATCGCCGCGCAAACGCCCAAGCTCGGCGTGGACGCGCTGCTGAGCGTACTCGACGGCCACTTCGAGCTGATCCAGCGCGACTACCAACTGGCGATCCGCAAGACCCACGCCTTCCGCCTGGGCACGCTGGAGCAGGACACCTGAGCCGCGCGCGCCGGAGCGGCGGACTGGAGTAGGCTAGACGGCACGCCGCGGCGCATCGCCGGATGCGGCGATTCCACCGCTCATTGCCGAGGCTTCGGTGCGCCGACCCACCATCAAAGATGTCGCCGAACTCGCCCAGGTCTCGCTGAAGACCGTCTCGCGGGTCATCAACGACGAATCCGGCGTGCGCGCCCGCACCCGCGCGCGGGTGCACGAGGCGATCGCCGAACTCGAATACCGGCCCGACCCGTCCGCGCGCAGTCTGCGCAGCGCGATGCCGTATGCGCTGGGCGTGGTCTACGACAATCCCAATCCGTACTACATCATCAGCGTGCAGAACGGCGTGCTCGCCGCCTGCCGCGAAACCGGCTACGGCTTGCAGATCCATCCTTGCGATTCGTCCTCGCCGCTGCTGGCCGCCGACCTGATCGATCTGGTCCAGGGCGCGCGCCTGGCCGGGCTGGTGCTGGCGCCGCCGATGTCGGAGCGGATGGAACTGGTCAGCGAACTGGTCGCCCACGGCATCCGTCTGGTGCGGATCGTTTCGGCCGCCGAAGATCCGAAGGACGGCTCGCCCTGCGTGTGGGTCGACGACCGCGACGCCGCCTACGACATCACCGAGCACCTGATCCAGCTCGGCCATCAGCGCATCGGTTTCCTGTGGGGCGGCAAATCGCACCGTTCCAGTTGGGAGCGCTACAAGGGTTATGCGCAGGCGCTGACCGATTACGGCATCGCCGAAGACGAAAACCTGGTGCTGCCGGGCGACTACTCCTTCGACGACGGCTTCCGCGGCGCGCGGCGCTTGTTCGCCCTGCCCGACCGGCCGACCGCGATCTTCGGCAGCAACGACGAAATCGCCGCCGGGGTGTTGGCGGCGGCGAAGTCCTCGGGGATGCACGTGCCTTACGACTTGTCGATCGCCGGGTTCGAGGACAGCCCGTTCTCCAAGCAGTCCTGGCCGACGCTGACCACCGCGCGGCAGGCGACCGAGGAGATCGCGCGGCACGCGGCGTATCGGTTGATTTCCGAGTTGCGCCGCGATGGTGGGGATCAGCCGGTGAATGTGCCGGCCAATGAGGGCTTCAGCCCGATCCTGGTGGTGCGCGGGTCGACGGCACCGCCGCGACCGTTGCAAGGTTGACGGGTCCCCTCTCCCGCTTGCGGGAGAGGGTTAGGGTGAGGGCGCGCGGCAACACCCGAGCGTGAGAGTAACGACCTCACTCGTGCCCTCACCCCAGCCCTCTCCCGCAAGCGGGAGAGGGAGCAAAGGCATCAAGCTTTCAGCGCTGCCGCCTGCCGCGCCAACACTTCGATCTGCGCCCAATCGCCGGCCTTGATCGCCGCCGCCGGCGCCACCCACGAACCGCCGACGCAGGGCACGTTCTTGAGCGCGAGGTAATCGCGCACGTTGTTGACGCCGATGCCGCCGGTCGCGCAGAAACGCAGTTCCGGCAACGGCGCGCCGATCGCCTTCAACGCCGCCGCGCCGCCGATCGATTCGGCCGGGAAAAACTTCAGTTGGGTGTAGCCGTGTTCCAGCAACGCCATCGCCTCCGACGCGCTGGCCGCGCCCGGCAGCCACGGCAGATCGAAATCGCGCGCCGCCGCAATCAGCCCCGGCGCGCTGCCCGGCGATACCGCGAAGGTCGCCCCGGCTTTCAGCGCATCGGCGAAATCCGACGGCCTGCGCACGCTGCCGACGCCGACCGCCGCGCCTTCGACTTCGGCGGCGATCGCACGCACCGCGTCCAGCGCCACCGGCGTGCGCAAGGTCACTTCGATCGCCGGCAATCCGCCGGCCACCAGCGCGCGCGCCAACGGCACCGCGTCCTTCAATTCATCGATCACCAACACCGGCACCACCGGCGCCAAGGCCAGCACCGCGGCCACGCGTTGTTGCAGATCCTGCATGGAACTCATCGCCAGACTCCCGTTGTTCGCCACGCCGCGCTCAAGGACGCGCGGCCACTTCGTCGATGTGCTTGAGCAGGTCGGCCGGATCCTCGTACACCCGGAAACCGCCGGCGCGTTCGAGTTCGTCCTGGCCGTAACCGCCGGACAACAGACCCACGCCGAGCGCACGGGCCCGGCGCGCGGCCAACAGATCCCAGATGCTGTCGCCGACCACCACCGAATGCTCGATGTCGGCGCCGAGCTTGTCGGCCGCGGCCAGGAACAGATCCGGATCGGGCTTGGCGTACTTGACCATGTCGCGGGTGATCACCACGCGCTTGTCCGGATCGACCCCGAGCGCGACCAGATTATGCCGCGCGGTTTCCATGCGCCCGCTGGTGGCGATCGCCCACGGAATGTCGTTGTCGGTCAGGTACGCGAGCAACTCGACCGCGCCGGGCAGCGGGCGGATCTGGGTGGCCTGCGCCGAATAGGCTTGCGCGTGCAGGCGGTGCAGGCGCTCGATCCGCTCCGGAGTGATGTCGATTCCGGTTTCGCGCAGCAGGATGTTGGTGAACAAGCCGCCGCTCATGCCGATCTTGCGATGGATGCGCCACACCGACAGCGGAATGCCGTCGGCGTCCAGGGCTTGCTTCCAAGCCAGTACGTGTTGGTAGACGCTGTCGACCAGAGTGCCGTCCAGATCGAACAGGAACGTGGTGCGCGCGGGGGCTGGCATGGGTGCTCCGGGATTCGGGATTCGGGATTCGGGATTCGGGATTCGGGATTCGGGATTCGGGATTCGGGATTCGGGATTCGGGATTCGGGATTAGCGTACTTATCGATCGTCGATAACGACGAACTTACCTACCGTCATTCCCGCGAAGGCGGGAATCCAGTGCCTTTCGTGCGAGAACGTATGAAGTCGCTGGATTCCCGCGTTCGCGGGAATGACGAAGTGGAAGGATGACGCTGAAGTCTCTGGATTCCCGCCTTCGCGGGAATGACGTTGTGGGAGTACGCGGGAGGGACACGTTGATGATTACGGCGCATCGAACCGACAACGCTCGACCCGCCCTCGCCATCAACCCGCCACCGACCCGAACACCCCCGCGCCACGATCCGCCGGCGCCGCATAATCGCGGAACGCGGCAAACAAATCGCGCCCCACGCCGACATGGTGCGCGGACAGATCCGCCGTCGCCGCCTCGCGCGACGCCCAATCCGCCGGCTCGACAACGCTCAAGGTTCCTGCCACCGCATCCACCCGCAGCACATCGCCGTCGCGCAGCTTCGCCAACGCGCCGCCGACCATCGCCTCGGGGGTGACATGGATCGCTGCCGGCACCTGGCCGGAAGCGCCGGACATGCGGCCGTCGGTCACCAGCGCCACGCGGTGGCCACGCTTTTGCAATACGGTCAAGGTCGGAGTGAGCTGATGCAGCTCCGGCATGCCGTTGGCGCGCGGGCCCTGGAAGCGCACCACCACCACCACGTCGCGATCGAGCTCGCCGCGCTCGAACGCCTGCTTTACTTCGTATTGCTCGACGAACACCCGGCACGGCGCTTCGACGACCCAGCGGTCTTCCGGCACCGCCGAGACCTTGATCGCCGCGGTGCCCAGGTTTCCATCGAGCACGCGCAAGCCGCCGTCGGCGCGGAACGGTTCGGCCACCGGCCGCAGCACCGCGGTGTCGCAGCTTTGTGCGGTGCACGGCACGTAAACCACTTCGCCGTTCTCGCCCAAGCGCGCTTCCACGCGGTAACGCTCCAGGCCATGGCCGGCGACGGTTTCGACATCGCCGTGCAGCAGACCGTTGTCGAGCAATTCGCCGATCAGATACGCCAGACCGCCCGCGGCGTGGAAGTGATTCACGTCGGCGCTGCCGTTGGGATACACCCGCGCCAGCAACGGAATCACCGACGACAGCGCGTCGAAATCTTCCAGGCGCAGCTCGATCCCGGCCGCGGCGGCCATCGCGATCAAATGCAGCAAATGGTTGGTCGAACCGCCGGTTGCATGCAGGCCGATCACGCCGTTGACGATGGCGCGCTCATCGACAATGCGCCCGATCGGACGGTAGTCGCCGTCCAACGCGGTGATTTCCGCAGCGCGGCGCGCGGCCAGCGCAGTCAGCGCGTCGCGCAGCGGCGTGTTGGGATGGACGAAGCTGGAACCGGGCAAGTGCAGGCCCATCATCTCCATCAGCATCTGATTGGAGTTGGCGGTGCCGTAGAAAGTGCAGGTGCCCGGGCCGTGGTAGCTGCGCGCCTCGGCTTCGAGCAATTCCTCGCGGCTGGCCTCGCCGGTGGCGTAGCGCTGGCGCACGCGCGATTTTTCGTCGTTGGGCAGGCCCGAGGTCATCGGCCCGGCCGGGACGAAAATGCCCGGCAAGTGGCCGAAGTGCAGTGCGCCGATCAACAGCCCCGGCACGATCTTGTCGCACACGCCCAAGTACAGCGCGGCGTCGAACATATCGTGCGACAGCGCGATCGCGGTCGACATGGCGATCACATCGCGCGAGAACAGCGACAACTCCATGCCCTCGCGGCCCTGGGTGACGCCGTCGCACATCGCCGGCACGCCGCCGGCCACTTGCGCAGTCGCGCCACACTCGCGCGCGGCGGCCTTGAGCAGGTCGGGAAAGCGCTCCAGCGGCTGGTGCGCGGAGAGCATGTCGTTGAACGAATTGACGATGCCCAGATTCGGCGCGTAGCCGCTGCGCAGCGCGGCCTTGTCGCCGCTGGAGCACGCGGCGAAGCCATGGGCGAGATTGCCGCACGAGAGCCGTCGCCGATGCGGGCCGCTGCCTTGCGCCGCGTCGATGCGGGCGAGGTAGGCATTGCGGCGCGCGCGGCTGCGTTCCTGGATACGGTGCGTGACTTGCGCGACAACGGGATGCAATGGGGTATTCACGTTCACTCGGTCGGTGGCAGGCGCCGCAAGCGACGCCGAACAGTTCCCCCCTTTGAAAAAGGGGGGTTAGGGGGGATTCGCTCTTCCTACACCTTCCTAAGAAGCAAAGGCAAAAGCAAATCCCCCCACGCCGCTACGCGGCGTGGCCCCCTGTGCTAAAGGGGGCGACAGCAAAGACCGAAGCTGGGAGGGGAGGGAGCTCTGGTCTGGCTGTCATGGCGCCCAAGAATGCGGCGGGCGCCGAAAAAACGAATCTGGGACGGGTTCGCGGTCCAAACACCACAGCGGCCGCGAACCTCAACGAATCAAGGACTCCAGTACAACGTCGGCGCCGACGGCGCGCCGCTGAGCACCGAACGGACCGGCAACGCGCTGCGCGGATCGCGCTGCGCGCCGTCCAGCACCGCCCGCTTCTTGTCGCCTTCGATGTGCAGATAGATCGCCGGCGCGGTGAAGATCGCGCTCAAGGTCAAGGTCATGCGCGGCTCGGGCATCGCCGCGGTGCGGATCGACATCACCGGCGCGCGGCCGCGCGGCTGCAAGCCGATCTCGCGCAGCGCGGGATTGTCGTAACCCAAGTCCGGGAACAGCGAGGCCACGTGACCGTCCTCGCCCATGCCCAGCACCACCACGTCCAGCGGCAGGCCTTCGTTGGCGATCTTGGTCAGCACCGGCATCAGCGCCATTTCCGGCGTCGGCGTCGGCCGGTACATCGGCAGCAGGCGCGCGGCGGCGGCGTTGTTCTGGAACAGATGCTCGCGCAGCAGACGTTCGTTGGAACGCGGATGCTCCGGCGGCAACCAGCGCTCGTCGACCGGCAGCACCGTCACCCGCGCCCAATCCAGGGTTTGCGTGGACAGCACCTGGAAGAAACGCTTGGGCGTGTTGCCGCCCGACAGCGCGATGCATGCCTCGCCGTGCCGCGCCAACGCGCCGCGCAAATCCGCGGCCACTTGTTTGGCCAGCGCCTGGGCGAGCTGTTCGGCGTCGTCGAACAGGCGCTCGTGCAACGGCAGCGGCAAGGGTTCGATCACTTTCAGCTCAGCCTGCATCTTCATGCCACGTTCTCCCATCGCGTTCGATCAGCGCCACCGCGGCGCTCGGCCCCCAACTGCCGGCCGTGTAAGGACGCGGCGCCTCGGCGCTGGCGGCCCAGGCGGCGCGGATCGGGTCGATCCACTTCCAGGCCGCGTCGACTTCGTCGCGGCGCATGAACAACATCGGATTGCCGCGCACCACGTCCATCAGCAGACGCTCGTAAGCGTCGGCCTGACGGCCGCCGAAGGCCGCGGCGAAACTCATGTCCAAGGGCACGTGGCGCAAACGCAGGCCGCCGGGGCCGGGCACCTTGTTCATCAGCCACAGCTTCACGCCCTCATCGGGCTGCAACCGCAGCACCAGCTTGTTGGGTTGCAGGCGGCTGGACGGGTCTTGTTCGGTCAGGTCTTCGAAGATCGAATGCGGCACCTGGCGGAAGGTCACCACGATTTCCGAAACCCGCTCGCCCAGACGCTTGCCGGTGCGCAGGTAGAACGGCACCCCGGCCCAGCGCCAGTTTTTGACCTCGGCCTTGAGCGCGACGAAGGTTTCGGTGAGCGACTGCGCGCCCAACTCTTGCGCATACCCCGGCACCGCGGTGCCGTCGACCGCGCCGGCCTTGTACTGGCCGCGGACGGTGGACTGGGCGGCGTTGCCGTTGAGGATCGGGCGCAGCGCGCGCAGCACTTTCAGTTTTTCGTCGCGGATCGCATCGGCGGCGAGCGAGGACGGCGGCTCCATCGCCACCAGGCACAGCAGCTGCAACAGATGGTTCTGGACCATGTCGCGCAGCGCGCCGGATTTGTCGTAGTACGGCGCGCGCGATTCCACGCCGACGGTTTCGGCCACGGTGATCTGCACGTGGTCGATGTGCTCGGCCTTCCACAACGGTTCGAACAGCGCGTTGCTGAAACGCAGCGCGGTCAGGTTCTGCACCGTTTCTTTGCCCAGGTAATGGTCGATGCGGTAGATCTGGGTTTCGTTGAACACCCGCGCCAGCGCGTCGTTGATCGCATCGGCGCTGACCCCGTCCTTGCCCAGCGGCTTTTCCACCACCACCCGGGTCTTGGGATTGACCAAGCCATGCGACTGCAAACGATCGGCGACCACGCCAAACAGATCCGGGCCGACCGCAAGATAGAACACCCGCACCCGTTCGCCGTCGGCGAATTCGGCCGAGAACTCCGGCCAGCCGTTGTCCGAGCTCAGGTCCAGGCGGCGGTACAGCAGCAGCGCCAGGAAGCCGTCGAGCAAGTCGGCGCGCTGGGCCTGGTCGCCGGCGAAGTTGCGCAGCGCGGCGCGGACCTTGTCGCGGTAGTCCTCATCGCTGCGTTCGTCGCGGGCGATGCCGACGATGCGGGTGCCAGCGACGATCTGGCCGTCGGCGTAACGGTGGAACAGCGCCGGCAGCAGCTTGCGCAGGGCGAGGTCGCCGGTGCCGCCGAAAATCACCAGATCGAACGGCGCCAACGGCTGCAGATGCGGGGCTTGCGAAGAGGTCGGCACGGAATAGACGCTCATGGACGGGCTCGGACAGGTCTGAGTGGAACCATACCAGCAAAGATACCAGTAAGATACCAGTCCGGCAAATAAACCATAAATCAATTAGTTACATTTGGGTTACAGGCCTTTGTTGCCGTCAATGGTCTGCGACTGGTATCTTTTTGCCATGCAGGCCTATCTGGAAAGCGAATTCCGCCGCCAGTCCGACGCGCGCCGCGCGCCGGCCTATCAGCACCTGCGCCGGACCCTGCAGCACGCGATCGAGAACGGCGAGCTGACCGCCGGCCAGGCCCTGCCCGGCGAGCGCGAGATCGGCAAGCTGCTGGACCTGTCGCGGGTGACCGTGCGCAAGGCCATCGCCGGGCTGGTCGAGGACGGGATGCTGGTGCAGCGCCAGGGCGCCGGCACCTTCGTCGCCGAGCGCATCGTCAAATCGTTCTCGCGCCTGACCAGCTTCACCGACGACCTGCGCGCGCGCGGGCTGGACCCGCGCTCGACCTTCATCGAACGCGGCGTCGGCGAGGTCACCCCGGAAGAAGCGATGGCGCTGAACCTGTCGCCCGGCGCGCAGGTGATCCGTTACTACCGCTTGCGCACCGCCGACAACATGGCGCTCGCGCTCGAACGCACGGTGGTTCCGTTGGCGGTGATGCCCGATCCGGCGCTGGTTGAGAACTCGCTGTACGAAGCCTTCGCCAAACTCGGCATCCGCCCCACCCGCGCGCTGCAACGCCTGCGCGCGATCGCCTTCGACGCCGAGCAGGCGCGCCTGATGAATCTGCCCGAAGGCGCGCCCGGATTGTTCATCGAACGCCGCACCTTCCTCGACGACGGCCGCGTCGTCGAGTTCACCCGATCCTTCTACCGTGGCGACGCCTACGACTTCGTCGCCGAACTGCAGAGCGAAACCACTCCGTGACCACCGACACTTTGCTGGACGCAACAAGCACGCGCATGTACGCCGAAGCCGACGAAGCCGGCGACGCGGTCGCCCGCCAGTTCGCGGCGAACGTCGATATCGTCGATGAGTTGGTCGAGCGCCTGCGCAAACAGCCGCCGCGCTTCATCGTCACCTGCGCGCGCGGCAGCTCCGATCACGCCGCTACCTACGGCAAGTATTTGTTCGAAACCCAGTTGGGTCTGGTCACCGCCTCGGCCTCGCCGTCGGTGGGTTCGGTGTATGCGGTCAAGCCCAAGCTGGAAGGCGCGTTGTTCGTGGCGATCTCGCAGTCGGGCAAAAGCCCGGACTTGCTGCGCAACGCCGAAATCGCCAAGGCCGCCGGCGCCCACGTGGTGGCGCTGGTCAACGTGCTCGACTCGCCGCTGGCGCAGCTGGCCGACACCGTGCTCGGCCTGCACGCCGGCCCGGAAACCAGCGTCGCGGCGACCAAGAGCTATCTGTGTTCACTGGCCGCGCTGCTGCAACTGAGCGCGCGCTGGAGCAACGACGCCGGCCTGTTCAACGCCGTGCACGCCCTGCCCGCCGCGCTGCGCGATGCGACCCGCCAGGATTGGTCGCCGCTGGTGGACGGCCTGGTCGATGCGCGCAATCTGTTCGTGCTCGGCCGCGGTCTGGGCCTGGGCGCGGCGCAGGAAGCCGCGCTCAAGTTCAAGGAAACCTGCGGCCTGCACGCCGAGGCGTTCAGCAGCGCCGAGGTCAAGCACGGGCCGATGGCGATCGTCGGCCCTGGCTTCCCGGTGCTGGCCTTCGCCCAGGACGACGGCACCGGCGACAGCACCGTCGCGGTGGCGCGCGAGTTCCGCCAGCGCGGCGCGCCGGTGTGGCTGGCCGCGCCGGGCATCCACGGCGGCGATGCGTTGCCGCTGGCGCGCTCAGTGCATCCGGCGATGACGCCGCTGATCACCGTGGCCAGCTTCTACAAGGCGGTCAACGCGCTGTCGGTGGCGCGCGGGCACAACCCGGACCTGCCGCCGCATTTGAACAAAGTCACCGAGACGGTCTGAGGAAGCATCGCCATGTCCGCCACCGCCTTCGTCAACGGCCGCGTGCTCAGCGAGCGCGGGTTCGAATCGGACCTGAGCGTGATCGTCGAGGACGCGCACATCGTCGCGGTGCTGCCCGGCCCGGCGCCGGCCGGCGCGCGCACGGTCGATCTGCAAGGCCGTTATCTGGTGCCCGGCTTCATCGACACCCAGGTCAACGGCGGCGGCGACGTGTTGTTCAACGACGCGCCCACGGTCGACGGCCTGCGCCGGATCATGCAGGCGCACCGCAAGTTCGGCACCACCGCGATGATGCCGACCCTGATCAGCGACGACGTCGCGGTGATGGTCCGCGCCATCGCCGCGGTGCGCGAGGCGATCGCGCAGAACGTCCCCGGGATTCTCGGCATCCACCTGGAAGGCCCGTATCTGGCGGCGGCGCGCAAGGGCGTGCACGACCCGGACAAATTCCATACCCCGGGCGCGGACGAACTCGATCTGATCGCCTCGCTCGGCGTCGGCAAGACCATGCTGACGCTCGCGCCGGAGCGTTTCGGCGACGACACCCTGCAAGCGCTGGCCGCGCGCGGTGTATTGGTCTGCGCCGGCCACACCGCCGCCGACTACGACCGCCTGCGCTCGGCGTTCGCCAATGGCGTGCGCGGGGTGACCCACCTCTACAACGCGATGACCCCGCTGGGCAGCCGCGAACCCGGCGGCGTCGGCGCCTGCATCGAAGACCCGAACGC
This sequence comes from Pseudomonas sp. CGJS7, assembly GCF_036961695.1. NCBI lineage: Bacteria > Pseudomonadati > Pseudomonadota > Gammaproteobacteria > Pseudomonadales > Pseudomonadaceae > Pseudomonas > Pseudomonas sp. CGJS7. The sequence goes on from NZ_JBAMDI010000015.1 coordinate 29,308, forward strand.
GTGGTGCGGGGTGATCGTCGACGGCGAACACGTGCACGACGCCTCGCTGCGCATCGCCATCGCGGCCAAGCCGCGCGGCAAGATCATGCTGGTGACCGACGCGATGCCGCCGGTCGGCGGCGACAGCGAAGACTTCGTGCTGTACGGCGAAACCATGACCTGCCGCGACGGCAAATGCACCACCGCCAGCGGCACCCTGGCCGGCTCCTCGCTGGACATGGCCACGGCCGTGCGCAACAGCGTGCGGCGGCTGGGTTTGCCGCTGGAGGAAGCCTGCCGCATGGCTTCGACCTACCCGGCCGAATTCCTCGGCCTGGGCCATGAGCTGGGACGGATCGCACCGGGGTATCGCGCCGATCTGGTGGTGCTGGACGATGCGCTGAACGTGCGCGGCAGCTGGATCGCCGGCGAGGCTTGAACTGCGTCGTTCCGCGATGGCAACCGTCGCCCACGCCGTATAGCATCGGCCGCGACCACCGCCTGAAGGAACACGACTCATGGACGATACCGACCGCACCGACCGCAGCACCTACGCGCCCTTCATCCTGATGGACCGCGGCGGCTATCGCTCGCTGCTGCTGACCGACGAGCACATGGCGGCGAAGTTCGCCGTGTTCGAAGAGCTCGGCGAGGACGGCTGGAGCGGCAACGGCTACGACTGGAACTCGCTCGCGCAAGTCGTCGTCGCCGAACGCCTGCCGCAATGGCAGGCGCAGCTTTCGTTCGACTCGGAAGCCGGCATGTTCTCCGCACAAGGTTCGCGCGAGGCGCTGCAAGCCCTCGGCGCGGCGATGCAGGCGGTGTTCCGCGACGACGCGCAGATCCGCGATCTGCTGACGCGCGCTGAGCTCGACTAATCGAACTGGACTAATCGAACTGGACTGATCTAGCCGTGCCGGTCGAGTAGAGCCGAGCGAACCATGCTCGCCAAGCGGCGCTAACACCCGCCGCTGGAACCGCGCAACCCACCCGACCGTCATTCCGGCGAAAGCCGGAACCCATTTTGATCTTGCTCTGATCGGCCCGGCCGTAGTCTTCGTCGACGACTCACAGTACACGCACACGCCACCGCAGCGAACCGACCCACTCGCGGGCCGATTCGCAAACGAATCGAATCAGCGATCGCCCACCGACTTGACCGGCGTAGGCACCGGCACTTCGGTCTTGACCGCCGGAACCATCGAAGCGACCGGCGCAACAGGCGCGACCGCGGCAGCCGAAACGATCGGAGCAGTCGCAACAGCCTGAGCAACCGGAGCGACCGGAGCTTCGACGCTAAGCGGCGCCGGCGCGGGTGCGGCCGCGGATGCCGGCGCCGCCACGGCAACCTCAGTCGCCTCGCCCACTTCGATCGGCGCGGTAGCGACGACATGCGCATCAGCGATCGGCGCAGTAATCACCGGCCCCTTCGCAGTCGACGTCGCGGTGCCGCCATTGGCGACCTTGACCGACCCCTGCCCTTGCGGCGTGAAGCTGGCGATCAACCCTGCATACGGCTGCGGCACGCCAGCGAACTTCTCCAGCGGCACCATGAACTGATTGGTCGCCAGGATCTGCAAGCAGTTCCAGCCCAGCGCGGCGGTGTAGTCCTTGAGCAACTGGGCGCCGTTGGCGATCAGCTGCTCGCGGCTCGGCGGATTAGTGTTGGCCTTGGTGTTGGCGGTGCAAGCCGCGTTGGAGACCTGCCGCCCGTCCTTGGCCACCAATTGCACCTGGACCGAATACACCACCTGGTAGCTGTTCCAGTCGGTCGGGAAGTACGCATACATCCAACCGCCCGAACGCACATCCAGCACGTAATCGGTCTCAGGGTGGACGGCGGCGATTTCCTTCGGCTTCTTGGCCTTGGTCGCGGCAGCGTCCACCGGCCGGATCTGCGCGCCGTAGGTTTGGCGCAGCGCGTCGCCGAGCTGTTGCCGCAACAGGATCGCCGGGTCGGCGATGCCGTTCTCGCTCACCAGATCGTTGCCGGTCTTGATCATCGCCAAGCCGCCGAACAAGCCCAGGGTGGCCTTGCCCGCGGTCATCGCGGTGAAATCCGCCGCTTCATGGAAGGTGACCGCGACGGTCTTGTCCTTGAGCGCGGCCGCATCGGCGGCGGCGAGCGGAATCAGCTTGTCCTTGGCCATGGCCGGCAGCGAAGCCAGCGCGATCGCGCCGGCCAGCAAAGTGATTTTCACGATGTCCCCCTGTGCTTGAGTCGTCCCGCTGCCGAACCGGACGCTGCCGGCGGCGCGAAGTCCTGGCCGTTTTCCCCGCGGCCGCGCGGTCATGCTAACTGTGGCCCGATAAATGTGCCATCTGGCGCATAAGCCACCGCAACCGGGCCCGCAGGCGCGAGCGGGTTTTCAGTAACCGGTGGCCCGTTCCAACACCAGAGCATCCAAACGCCCCGCATCCTCGCTCAGCAACTGACTCAGATAGGCGCGCAGGTCGGCTTCGAACGCGGGCAGGTCGAACTGCTTGAGCTTCTTCTTGGCGATGATGCGCGGCACCTCCGCCAGCACCGCGTCGTGAACCCACCGCCGTCGCTGCGCGTGGGTGGCGGCGATGAACATCGGCAGATCGAACTCACGTCCATGCTCAAGGCCGCGCGGTCTTTGTAGTAGCGATTACGCTGGACGAACGCCAGTTCCGGATCGCGGCACATCAAGACGATGCCGATGTCCTGCAAGTCCTCGCCGTAACAACGCTCGCGAAAGAACTCGCGCCCGCTCGCTGTCGAGCGAACGAAGGGCGTGGCTGATCTTCGATTCCCAGTTGGCATCGCAGGTCAGAAAGAACTTCATCGCGCCCCCGGCCGGACCGGGCGCCGCCGCCTGTTCAGGATAAAACCCCACGGCCGAATCCGGGCCGGTATGGTCCCGCCGGGCCTGTGCTTTAAGGCACACCGGGCCGGTCTAGCGGCCCGATTCGGCCAGATTGCTATAATTCCGAGTCTTTGCTCGGTCCCCGGCGCGCCACCGCCGGCCCAGCTGGATCGAAGAACCATCCCCGCCAGCCCACCCGCGGCACCGCCGCGAGAGCCCGCCATGACCAGCACCGCAGAACTCAGCTCGCCCTCGTCGGCGAATACGTCCCTGACCAACTCCGTCCTCGATCCAGATTATTCCCTCGAGCACAAGTACACCCGTCAGGAGGGCCGCATCTATCTGTCCGGCGTGCAGGCGCTGGTGCGTCTGCCGCTGATGCAGCGCTTGCGCGATCAGGCCGCCGGCCTGAACACCGCCGGCTTCATCTCCGGCTACCGCGGCTCGCCGCTGGGCGGTTTCGATCTGGAACTGTGGCGCGCACGCAAGCACCTGGAAGCGGCGGGGGTGAAGTTCACCCCGGGCCTCAACGAAGACCTCGGCGCGACCATGGTCTGGGGCACCCAGCAGACCAATCTGTTCCCCGGCGCCAAGGTCGAAGGCGTGTACGGCATGTGGTACGGCAAGGGCCCGGGCGTGGACCGCACCGGCGACGTGCTCAAGCACGCCAACGCCGCCGGCACCAGCAAGTACGGCGGTGTGTTGGCGCTGGCCGCCGACGATCACGCCTGCCGCTCCTCGACCCTGCCGCACGGCTCGGAAGGCGAATTCACCAGCGCGATGATGCCGATCCTCAACCCGGCCGGCGTCCAGGACATCCTCGACATGGGCCTGATCGGCTGGGCGATGTCGCGCTACACCGGCCGCTGGGTCGGCTTCAAGACCATCGCCGAAACGGTGGAGTCCTCGGCCTCGGTCGACGTCAATCCGTTGGCGCTGAACATCATCACCCCGGACGACTTCATCCTGCCGCCGGGCGGCCTGAGCATCCGCTGGCCCGATCCGCCGATGGATCAGGAAATGCGCCTGCACCAGTACGCGGTCAAGGCCGCGCAGGCGTTCGCCCGGGCCAACAAGATCGACCGCATCGTCATCGATTCGCCGAACGCGCGGCTGGGCATCATCACCACCGGCAAGAGCTACCTCGACGTGCTGCAGGCGCTGGAATACCTGGGCCTGGATCAGCGCGCGTGCTCGGACCTGGGCATCCGCGTGTACAAGGTCGGCATGACCTGGCCGCTGGAACCGGTCGGCCTGCGCGCGTTCGCGCAGGGGCTGGAAGACATCGTCGTGGTCGAGGAAAAGCACGCCTTCATCGAAAGCCAGATGAAGGAGTCGATGTACAACTGGGACGGCGCGCGCCGCCCGTCGATCGTCGGCAAGTACGACGAAAGCGGCGAGTGGATCCTGCCCTCCACCGGCGAGCTCACCCCGGCGCGCATCGCCGGCGTGATCGCGCGCCGGATCCAGCGCTTCCACAACAGCGAGCAGATGGAAAACGTGCTGCGCTGGATGGAAGCCAAGGAAAGCGAGCTGGCGCTGCCGCGCGCCTCGTTCCCGCGGGTGCCGCATTACTGCTCCGGCTGCCCGCACAACACCTCCACGGTGGTGCCGGAAGGCTCGCGCGCGCTCGGCGGCATCGGTTGCCATTACATGGTCACCTGGATGGACCGCGACACCAACACCTTCACCCACATGGGCGGCGAAGGCGTGACCTGGTCGGGGCAGGCGGCGTTCACCGAAACCGAGCACGTGTTCCAGAACCTCGGCGACGGCACCTATTTCCACAGCGGCTCGCTGGCGATCCGCCAGTCGGTCGCCACCGGCGTCAACATCACCTACAAGATTCTCTACAACGACGCTGTCGCGATGACCGGCGGCCAGCCGGTCGACGGAACCCTGTCGGTGCCGCAGATCGCCCATCAGGTGCGTTCGGAAGGCGTGCACACGATCATCCTGCTGTCCGACGACATCGCCAAGTGGAGCAAGCGCGAGATCTTCCCCAGCGACATGGAGTTCCACGACCGCAAGGAACTCGACGCGATCCAGAAGCGTCTGCGCGAAACCAAGGGCGTGAGCGTGCTGATCTACGATCAGACCTGCGCCACCGAAAAGCGCCGCCGGCGCAAGCGCGGCAAGATGGTCGATCCGCAAAAGCGCGTCATGGTCAATTCGCTGGTCTGCGAAGGCTGCGGCGACTGCGGCAAGAAGTCGTTCTGCGTGTCGGTGCTGCCGAAGGAAACCGAGTTCGGGCGCAAGCGCGAGATCGACCAGTCCAACTGCAACAAGGACTATTCCTGCGTCAACGGCTTCTGCCCCAGCTTCGTCACCGTCGAAGGCGGCGGGCTGAAGAAGAAGAAAGCCTCTTCGGCCAAGGAGCGTCTGAACAACCTGCCGCTGCCGCCGTTGCCGGCGCTGGATCAGCCCTGGAACATCCTCATCACCGGCGTCGGCGGCACCGGCGTGGTCACCATCGGCGCGCTGCTCGGCATGGCCGGGCACCTGGAAGGCAAGGGCGCCAGCGTGCTCGATCAGACCGGCCTGGCCCAGAAGGGCGGCGCGGTCACCACCCACATCCGCATCGCCAAGACCCCGGCCGACATCCACGCGGTGCGCATCGCCGCGGGCGAGGCCGACCTGGTGCTGGGCTGCGACATGGTCGTAGTCAACGACTACTGGGCGCTGTCGAAAGTGCGCGCCGGCCGCAGCCAGGTCGTGCTCAACAGCTACGAAGCGATGCCGGGCACCTTCACCACCCGTCCGGACATGCAGTTCCCGGCCACCGACATCGTCGCCGCGATCAAGCAGGCGCTGGGCGGCGAAGACCCGTTGCTGGTCGATGCGACCCAGCTCGCCACCGCGCTGCTCGGCGACGCCATCGCCACCAACCTGTTCATCCTCGGCTACGCCTGGCAGCGCAGCTTGGTGCCGATCACGCTGGAAGCGCTGATGCGCGCGGTCGAACTCAACGGCGCGGCGATCGAAATGAACAAGACCGCCTTCGCCTGGGGTCGCCTGGCCGCGATCGACCCGCAAGCGGTGGCGCAGGCCGCCGGCGTCACCCGCAAGGTGCCGACCGCCGCCGAAGCCACCCCGCACGACCTGCCGCATCTGGCCCCGGGCGAGTGGGAAGGCAACGAATGGGGCGCGACCTCGGCGCCGCGCGCGACCCGCAACGAAGACGAACTGCGCCACGTGCCGGCGCAGGCGGAGAGCGACAACCTCGCGTTCCTGCCGCTGGACGACCTGCGCCTGTCGCGTTCGCTCGACGAACTCATCTCGCGCCGCGTCGCCTTCCTCACCGACTACCAGGACGCCGCCTACGCCAAGCGCTACGCCGACTTCGTCGCCAAGGTGCGCGCGGCCGAGCAACAGCGCGCGCCGGGTTCGACCGATCTGGCCGAAGCGGTCGCGCGGTACTTCTTCAAGCTGATGGCCTACAAGGACGAGTACGAAGTCGCGCGCCTGTACACCAGCGGCGAATTCCAGCGCAAGCTGGAGCAGCAGTTCGACGGCGACTACAAGCTCAAGTTCCACCTCGCCCCGCCGCTGCTGGCCAAGAAGGACGCGCAAGGCCGCCTGATCAAGCAGGAGTTCGGCCCCTGGGTGTTCACCGCGTTCAAGTGGATGGCCAAGCTGCGCAAGCTGCGCGGCAGCAAGCTCGACATCTTCGGCTACACCGAGGAGCGCAAGATGGAGCGCCAGCTGATCGCCGACTACGAGAACACCGTCGGCGGATTGCTGGGCAAGCTCGACGGCGGCAACGTCGATCTGGCCGCGGAAATCGCCAGCGTGCCCGAACACATCCGCGGCTACGGCCACGTCAAGGAAGATCACTTGCACAAGGCCAAGACGCGCGAAGCGGAGCTGTTGAAGGAATTCGCCAATCCGCTGCGGATCGTGCGGGCGGCCTGAGCGCCGCTGCCAACGTCATGAAACCAACGGGGCCGCGAAAGCGGCCCCGTTCTTTTCGGCATCGCCCAAACCCGCGCCGCCGACGGTACGATGCAACCGTGCGCGCGCCGACGCCCGCACCGGCATGGACGTCGCCACCGACGCGAGGCCGAATCGACACGACAAGGACGACTGTATGCGACCGATACGCGCTGTGTTGTTGCTGTGCCTGCTGCCCGCCGCGCTCGCCGCGGCCGAACCCGCGCGCCCGGGCAAGATCGCGCTGAGCGAGCTGTCGTTCGCCGGCATCGAGCTCGGCGACAGCCAGGCCCAGGTGCGCAAGAAACTGGGCAAGCCCACCAAAACCACCGGCCAAGCCGACTCTTACGAACACGTCTTTCGTTACCCCGGCCTGGACGTCACCTTCTTCGGCGACGATGTCGCCGGCCTGAGCAGCAGCTCGCCCAAACGCTGCACGCCCTCGGGCGCATGCCCGGGGCAAACGCTGGTGCAGGCCCACGCGCGCCTGGGTCGCGGCGCGCCGCCCGTGCCGGTCGACGGCCGGGTCGAGTACTACGTCGAGGACGAAACGTGCTGGCTGCGCCTGGACTTGGGCGCGGGCGGGCGGATCGAGACATTGGCGGTGGTCTGTCTTCCGTAGCCGGATTGGCAAAGCGCCTGCAGCACCGTTGCGCCTGAATCAATTCATCAATCTATTCACTTCAGTCGGTTTTTAGCTGAAATGCATCTGATTTTCCTGATGTTTTTCTATCCAGGAATCTATTCAGAGATCGATTCAAAATCCCGAAAACCCACCGACTTCGCACCGCCTCAAATCGCCTGCAACGCCCGCCGCACCGCCTCCGCGCTGGCATCGTCGCCCGCGCTGACCATCGCGTAGTTGTAACCGCCGCGCGACCAGTACTGGGCCAGCAAATCGCCGTCGCGGCGGTCGCCGCGCGGGAGCATGTGCCGGCGCGGGCCGGGCGGGCGGATGTAGAAGCTGATCGCTTCGCCGGCGGCGTCCTGGTACACCACCAACGCCGCCGCGCCCTGGTCGGTGGCGAGCATGCGCGCGCCGACCGGTTTGAAGCCCGCGCCGCTGAGGTCGGGCAAGGCCATCGCTTGGCGGAAGTTCGCGTCCAGCCACGGTTGCAGGTCGGCGGCGCGGTCCGGGCGCAGGTCGTGGCGCACCGCGAACAGGCGGTGCGCGGCGATGGCGTCGGCCATCGGCGCGGTCGCCAGCATCGACGGCGGCGCCGCCGGACGGCTCCATTCGCGCGCCTGCCAGCCGCCGATGCCGCCGACGCCGATGCTCAGCAGCACCGCCGCGGCCATCGCGTAGCGCGCGTTGCGCTTGCGGGTCAGGCCGGCGCGCAGACGTGCGGGGTCGAGTTCGGGCGCCGGTTCGGGCGTTTGCCCGGCCAGGGCCGCGCGCAGTTGCTGCGCGTCGCGTTGCCAGGCCGACAGCTCCTGGCGGCGTTCGGGTTCGCGCGCCAGCCAGGCCTCGACTTCGGCGCGGCGCGCCGGGTCCAGACGTCCGTCGACGTAAGCGTGCAGGTCGTGTTCGCTCGGGGGCGTGCTCATGTAGCGCTCGGCGGGTGTGCAAGAGTGAGGAAGCAACGGCGGCGATGCCGCATGACAATGGGCGAATGGCGGCGGCTCATTTCAGCAGCCTCAACGGCGGCGCGAGGATTTCGCCTTCGCTGAGCCGGCGCAGCGCTTGCCGCGCGCGCGACAGCCGCGACATCACCGTGCCGATGGGCACTTCAAGAATCTCGGCCACTTCGCGATAGCTCAGGCCTTCGACCGAGATCCACAGCAGCAAGCTGCGTTGCTCGACCGGCAACTGCGCCATCGCGTCCAGGGTGGAACGCGCCAGCTGCTCGCGCTCGACCGAGGGCTGGCTGTCGGCCGCGCCGATGCCCAGGCGCGAGAGCAATCCGGCGTAGCGGCGCGCGCGGCGTTGGCCGTCGAGGAACTGGCGATAGACGATGGAGAACAACCACGGCCGCAGCGCCTGATCGTCGCGGCGGCCGCTCCAGCCGACGATCGCGCGCTCCAGCGCGGCCTGGACCAGATCGTCGGCGGCGTGCGGATCGCGCGCCAGCCAGCGCGCGAAGCGGCGCAGGGCAGGCAGTTGTTCGCGCAGGGCGGCGTCGAGTTCGCTGGCGGACATGGGCGGGTAACCGGCTGAGTGGGCTGTCCTGGGTGGGACGCCGCCGGCCTGAGTTTATTCCCGGCCCAACAAATAAATCCGATCGGCAGATTCCAGGGAATAAGCCCGGCCCCGGGGCGTCGTACCGGTATCGCAGCCAACCGAGCCACGTATGCCCTCGCCCGATACCCCCACTTCTTCCGCGCCGCCGCGTCCGCTGGGACGCTGGGCCCTGATCGCCTTGGCCGTCGCCGGCCTGGCGGCCGGGTTCGGCTATGTTGCCGGCCCCCTCGACCCGCAACGGCTGACCCCACAACGGCTGGTCGACAACCTGCAGAACAACGGCGGCTTGCATCCGGGCTACCGGCGCAACCACGCCAAAGGCGTGTGCGTGATCGGCCGCTTCGACAGCAGCGGCAACGCCGCGGCCTACTCGCGCGCCGGCCTGTTCGCCGCCGGCGCGAGCACGCCCCTGGTCGGCCGGTTCGCCCTGCCCGGCGGCAACCCGTACGCGCCCGACGGCGGCGTGCCGATCCGCAGTTTCGCCCTGCGCCTGACCCAGGCCGACGGCCAGCAATGGCGTACCGGCATGAACAACATGCCGGTGTTTCCGGTCGCCACCCCGCAGGCGTTCTTCGAACAACTGCAGGCCGGCGCGCCCGATCCGGCCACCGGCAAACCCAACCCGGACAAACAGAAAGCCTTCTTCGCCGCGCACCCGGAAACCGCCGCGTTCCGCGCCTGGGCCAAGGACAGCAAACCCTCGGCCAGCTACGCCACCGAAAGCTATTACGGGCTCAACGCGTTCTATTTCATCGATGCCGACGGCAAGCGCAACGCGGTGCGTTGGCGGGTGGCGCCCGACAACGGCGCGGCCGCCGCGCCGCTGTCGGCGCAAGACCAGGACGTGTTGGCGAACGAATTGAACCAACGCCTGACCCAAGGCCCGCTGCGCTGGCGCTTGCTCGCGACCCTGGCCGCGCCCGGCGATCCCACCAACGACGCGACCAAAACCTGGCCGGCCGACCGCGCCGAAATCGACGCTGGCAGCGTGGTGATCGAACGCGCGCAAGCGCAGGACGCCGGCGAATGCCGCGACATCAACTACGACCCGCTGATCCTGCCCGACGGCATCGCCGCCTCCGACGATCCGCTGCTGCCGGCGCGTTCGGCCGCGTACGCCGATTCCTACCGCCGCCGCACCGCCGAACAAGCGCAGGCCGGCGGCCGCCCGCCGCAGGAGACCCGCCGATGAACCGCGACCCGCAGATGTTCCGCCTGCCCGCGCGTGTGCTGCACTGGCTGATGGCGATCATGATCCTGACCATGCTGTTCGTCGGCGCGGGCATGGTCGCGACCGTGTCGGACAAGCACACCTGGTTGCTGGCGCTGCACAAACCGCTGGGCATCGCGATCCTGATCCTGGCGCTGCTGCGGCTGGCGCTGCGGCTGCTGCACAAACCGCCGGCGTTGCCCGCGGATCTGCCGCCGCTGCAACGCTTCGCCGCCAAGGCCTCGCACTGGCTGCTGTACGCGCTGATGCTGTCGCTGCCGCTGATCGGCTGGGCGATGCTGTCGGCCGGCGGTTATCCGATCGACCTCGGCGCGGGGCTGCGACTGCCGCCGATCGCGCCGTTCGACGCCAGCGTGTTCGCGACGCTGCGCTGGTTGCATCGCACCCTGGCTTACCTGCTGTTCGCGACCGTGCTGCTGCATCTGGCCGCGGCGCTGTACCACGGGCTGATCCGTCGCGACGGGGTGTTGCGCAGCATGCTGTGGCGGGAAAAATCGCGCGACGCCGATGTCGTCGTCGAACCGCGCGCCGAGGCGGCTTCGCCGCTCGACGCGGGTTGATCGGTCGAGCCGTTCGCCGAGCTATGGCGCCGCGCGCGGCGTCAGCAGCTCGGCGATGGCCGCCTCCGGATCGAACGGGTCATCGCGCACGATCACATCCGGCTGCAACCAGATCGAATCGCGCGGCAGCGGCCGGTCGAGCACGAACCGCGGCCAGTACAAGCGCAGGTCACTGTTGGGCAAACGCGTTTCCTGCACGTTGCCGCTCTGGCGGCTGCGCACGATCCCGCCGCGCGCGCCGGCGATGCGGCCGAAGCGGTAATCCTGCACGGTGTTGGCGAACAACACCGATGAGGAATACGTCGCCGCGCCGACCAGCACGATCAGCTCGCCGTCGAAATGCAGCGGGTCGTCGCGCTCGGGCTCGATCGTGCTGGTCTTCTCGCCGCGCACCACTTGCCCGACCACTTCATCGCCGCTGCGGAATTTCTCCAGCACGCGTTTGCGATAGGTCGAACCGGTGCGGTACGGCCGGGTCGCGATGTGACGCAGGATGCCGCGCGTCCACAGTTCGTCGTCGCCGCCGCCGTTGTCGCGCACGTCGATCAGCAAGCGGCGCACGCTTTCGCGCTTGATCCGGGCGAACGCGTCGTCGGTGAAGGCGAAGAAGCGCTCGCGGTCGGGCCAGACGAAGCTCGCTATGGTCAGCACCGCATCGCCACCAGGACGCACCTCAAAGCGGAAGCTGCGCTCAAAATCGTCCGCGACGGCGAGCGCCGCGGGCGTGCGCTTGGCCGCCGCCACGCTCAGCGGCTTGGCGCCGGCGCGGTCGAGTACGATCCGAAACGTCGCCGGCTCGCCGTAGGCGCGCCAGTAGTAGTAGAACCAGCGGTCCTGCAACAGGCGCGCGCGAAACGCCGGGGTGTCTCCGTGCACCAGCTTGAGCAGGCGGCGCACCACCACGCGACTGTCGACGCCGTCGATGCGCACGATCCGCGCGCGGGCCTGGTCGCTGGCGCCGCCGCCGAGTTCGGCGGCGACGAACAATTGCTGCGTATCCGGGTCGATCCGCACCTCAAACGGAAACCAGCCAGGGCCCGCGGCTTGCTGCGCCTTGGCCAGACCTCGCCAATCCGGGTAACCGATCGATACATGCGCATCGGCCAGACGCGGATTGAGTTCGGCCAGGCGCAACCACGCCTGCTCGCGGGTCAACGGCCGGCGCAGGTCGCGGCGCAGATCGGCCAGGGCGCGGTCGAGTTCGGCCGGCGCGATGGAATGGGCGATGTCGGGGTGCTGCTCGCGCAGAGTAGCGGCAACCACGTCCAGGTCTTGCCGCAGTTGCTCGACGCTGAGGCGCTCGGGCGGCGGCGCCGCTGTGGCCATGAACGGGACCGCCGCCAACACAGCGACGGCGAGGACAGAACGAAGACGGGTCAGGGCGTCCATGCGATGCGATCCAAAGCGGGTGTGGCGCTTGGATGCGCGAACCGGCGCCGGGGTTGCAAGCGCCTCAGCCCCGCCGCGACGGCAGCCGCGCACGCCCCAAAGCCCACGGCATCAGCCGCGCGATGTTGCGCGCATCGTCGATGCCGCGATGGTGGGTGCCGGCGAACTCCAACCCGGCCAAACGCACCGCCTCGCCCAGGCCGGGCTTCTTGCTCAAGCCCTGGGCCTGCGCGAACAGTTGCTTGATGTTGCGATGCGGCGCGCCGATCGGATTGGGCAGGCGATGGAAATCGCAATCCTGTTGCAGCTGATGCAAATCGTAGTCGCCCCACGAGCCCCAGAGGAAATCCGGGTAGCGGTACAGCCACGGCTTGAACGCGGCCAGCATGTCGGCGAACAGCGGCGCGGCATCGACCTCGGCCTGGCGGATCGAAGTCAATCGAGTGCAAAACGCGGTCAGGCGCGGGTGCCGCACCGGCCGCACGAAACTTTGGAACTCATCGACCACGCTCAGCGTATCGGCCTCGACCAGGACCGCGCCGATCTCGATGATTTCCATGTGGGTGCGCGCGATCGAACCGTCGTCGGCGCAGGTGGCTTCGAAATCGATCAGCAGGTAATGCGCCGGTTGCGGCGATCCGCGCCCTGCGCGCGCGTCGGTGTGTACGTCGTCCATGCGCGCCATTGTGCGCGAAGCCGCCCGGGTCGCGCGACCCGGGCGGGCGCGCCGCATTCACTTCGGCGCGAAAATCTTCGACAGGCGGTCCGGCGTACCCTCGATCCGCTCCAGCTTGGGATAGCGCAGGCCGCCGCGGTAATCGATGCGCACGGTCTTGACCACGTCGGCGTTCTTCACGATCAGCTCGATCGGCCGCTGCCCGTCCTTGGCCGCGGTCACCGCTTCCTTGAGTCGCTCGCCGGTGCTGGCATAACCGTTGATCGCGATCAGCGTGCTGCCCGGCGCGATGCCGGCGTTGAACGCCGGGCCGTCCCAACGCACGCTGCTGATGTTGCCTTCGCCGGACAGGTTCAATCCCAGCGAATAGGTCAGATCGGTGGACTTGCGATCGGCCTCGGCGAACTTGAGGAAATCGCTGGGCGTATCGGTGAACACCAGCTTCCAGCCGCTGGCCGCCAGGCCGTCCAGCGGCGCGGCCTTGGCGTCGATGCGTTCGCGCAGGAACTTCGCCCAATCGAACGCGGCGACCGCGTTCAAGGCCGCGACCACGTCTTCGAACTGATACGGCTTGACCCGGTAGTCGCCGTTCTCGCCGTGGAAGAAACCGCGGGCGAAATCGTCGAGCGAACGCTTCTCGCCGGTCAGTGCGCGCAGTTTGGCGTCGACCGCCAGCCACACCAGCTGGCCGCCGCTGTAGTAGTCCTCGCTGAGTTGGTAGCTCTGGTACGACTTCGGCCGGCGCATCGCGATCACCGGATCCAAAGTGGTGTCCTGGATCGAACGCCAGGCCAGTCCGGGCCGGTCTTCGGCGTAACGCGCGGCGACCAGGGCCAGGGCGTCGCGCGCCAGCTCGGGCTTCCACAATCCTGCGCGCGCGGTCAGCACGAAGCCCCAGTACTGGGTCTGACCTTCGTAGACCCACAGCAGGCCGTCGCTGAGCGGCTGATTGAAATTGGTCGAGGTGATGCCGGCCGGACGCCGGTACTTGCCGTTCCAGGAATGCACGAACTCGTGCGCGAGCAGATCGCGGCCGACCACGCTGCTGGCGCCGTCCCAACCGGTGAAGTAGTCCGGGTCCACGCCGTTCTCGCTGGAGCGGTGATGCTCCAGGCCGTTGCCGCTCATCTGCGAAGACAGCGAGAACAGAAAATCGTAGTGGTCGTAAGGCTGGGTGGCGAACAGCTTGTACGCCTGCTGGACCAGCTGCCGGTGCAAGGTGATCTGCTCGGGTTTGGCTTCCAGGAACTTGGGCGCGTCGGCGACGATGTTCAAACGCACCGGCGTTTTCGCGCCCGGGTCGAGATCGATCTGCTTGTAGTGGCGGCCGGCGTAGACCGGCGAATCCAGCAGCGTGTCGAACGGCACCGCGCGGTAACGCAAGGTATCGCCCTGACGCGATTCGACTTCCAGCGCGGTCCCGGCCTGCCAGCCCGCCGGCAGTTTCAGGGTCGGCGCGATCTGGATGCCGCGCGCGTAGTAACCGGCCGGATACAGCGCGACCTGATTCCACTGCACGTTGAGCATGTCCGCGGTCATGATCACCCGGCCCTGGTTGTTGCCGGTCGGGGTGAGCATGTCGAAGCTCAGTTCCAACTCGCTCACGCCCTCGGGCACGGTCAGCTGGAAGGCGTAGACGTCGAGCGGATCGCGGGTCCAGTCGATCGTCCGGCCGTTGCCGACGATGCGCAGGCCGGCGAGCTTGTCGACCGGCCCGGTCGGCGAATGATTGCCCTGGATCCACTGCGGAAACAGCAAGGTCATCGGCCCGGCCTGAACCGGAATGCGCTGGCGCGCGTGCAGCACCCGGCGGGCGATGTCGGTGGCGTCGACCTCCAACTGCAGCGTGCCCGGATACGGCGTATCGCGCGGCGCGGCGGTCTGCGCGCGCGCGGCCGTCAGCGGCAGCGCGGCGGCGATCAGCAGCGGCAGCAGGGCAAGGGAGGGTCGGGACATGGCGGACTCCGGCGACGCGCGGGACTGGATCGGACATCCTAGCCAAGGCGCCGCGCTTGCCCCCTGCCATTTGGCATAGGCCGCTACCGGCGGAGCGGGGCGACCGATTGCGCACAGGGCTTGCGCAGGATCGGGACAAGCCGGCGCGGCCGCGGCGACGGCGGATGCGCTACGACTCGGCCTTGAACAGATACACCGTGCGTTCGCGGCCGCTGCGGGTGTCGCGCAGATGCCACAACTCGGCCGGCCAGAATTCCCCGGTCTGCAGGAATTGTTCGAGCCGATCGCGCAGGTACTGCAACGAGTCCTCATCCACCGCGATCCGGCAGCGCGCGGTTTCGATGCGCAGCCATTCCTGCTGCGAGCGCAGCAGTTCGATCGCGAACACCTGGCCCTCGCGCAGCGCGGGCGCCACCAGCGTCCCCGCGCCCAGCGCCCGCAACCACGCCGACGCATCGGCGCGATCCAGGCGCAACGCCACCTCGCTGCGGCTGCCGATGGCGAACTCGATCATCGCCGTCCGCGTCCGCCTGGCCCGCTCAGGCCGCGCGGCCGAGCAGGCTCATCGCCACCGCCTCGGCCGCCTTGATTCCGTCCACCGCCGCCGACAGGATCCCGCCGGCGTAACCGGCGCCCTCGCCGGCCGGAAACAGGCCGCGGGTGTTGAGGCTGTGGCCGTCGACGCCGCGGGTGATGCGCAGCGGCGAGGACGTGCGCGTCTCCACCCCGGTCAGCATCGCATCGGCCATGGCGAAGCCCTTGAGCTGCTTGTCGAACGCGGGCAGCGCTTCGCGAATCGCCGCGATCGCGTAGTCGGGCAGCGACTGGCTCAAATCGCTGAGCCGCACGCCCGGCGTATACGAGGGCTGGACCGCGCCGAGCGCGGTCGAGGCGCGGCCGGCGAGGAAATCGCCGACGCGTTGCCCGGGCGCTTCGTATTCGCCGCCGCCGAGCGCGAACGCCTGCGCTTCCCAATGCCGCTGCAAGGCGATGCCGGCCAGCGGCGAGCCGCTGTCGTCGTAGGGCTTGTAGTCCTCGGGCGTGATGCCGACCACGATCGCGGCATTGGCGTTGCGCTCGTTGCGCGAGTACTGGCTCATGCCGTTGGTGACCACCCGGCCCGGCTCGCTGGCCGCGGCCACCACCGTGCCGCCCGGGCACATGCAGAAGCTGTAGACCGAACGGCCGTTGCGGCAGTGGTGCACGAGTTTGTAGTCGGCCGCGCCGAGGATCGGATGCCCGGCCTGCGGGCCGAAGCGCGCGCCGTCGATCAGCGACTGCGGGTGTTCGATCCGGAAACCGATCGAGAACGGCTTGGCCTCCATGTACACGCCGCGCTCGTGCAGCATCTTGAAGGTGTCGCGGGCGCTGTGGCCGAGCGCGCAGACCACGTGATCGGCGCGCAGTTGCTGGCCGTCGGCGAGAACCACGCCGCGCAGTTGGCCGTTTTCGATCAGCACGTCGTCGACCCGCTGCGAGAAACGGATTTCGCCGCCCAGCGATTCGATGGTCGCGCGCATGTTCTCGACCATCGACACCAGCCGGAAGGTGCCGATGTGCGGCTTGCTGACGTAGAGGATTTCTTCCGGCGCGCCGGCCAGGACGAACTCGGTCAGCACTTTGCGGCCGTGATGCAGCTTGTCGCTGATCTGGCTGTAGAGCTTGCCGTCGGAGAACGTGCCCGCGCCGCCTTCGCCGAACTGTACGTTCGACTCGGGATTTAGCACGCGCTTGCGCCACAGGCCGAAGGTGTCGACGGTGCGTTCGCGCACCGCCTTGCCGCGTTCCAGGATGATCGGGCGGAAGCCCATCTGGGCCAGGATCAGGCCGGCGAACAGGCCGCAGGGGCCCATGCCGATCACGATCGGCCGCAGCGGCAGCGAAGCGGGCGCGCGGCCGACGAATTTGTAGTCGGTGTCGGGCGTGGGCATGACCTTGCCGGTGGCGGCCGGCGCCTTGCCGGGCGAACGCTTGCCGGGCGCTGGCGCCGCGACGTTCGCCTCGGTGCCCAGGCGGGCGAGGATTTCGGCCTCGCGCGGGGTGTCGATGTCGAGCGAATAGATCAATTCGATGCCGCCGCGCTTGCGCGCGTCGTAGCTGCGCTTGGCGATGGTGTGGCCGGCGATGTCGGCGACGGCGATGCCCAGGCGGGCGGCGATGGCGGCGGTGAGCGCGCTGTCGCTGTGGTCCAGCGGCAGGCGGAGGTCGGTGAGTCGGAGCATGGCGATATTGTAGGTGGCTGCGGGGGTGGGCGCTTTTGATTTGGACGGTGGGCGGTGCGCCGCCCTCACCTCGGCCTGCATTCCAACTCGCCCCCCGGCCCGAACGCATAGCGTTCGGGCGTTCGGTGGCGCGCGAGCCAGTGGCTCGCAAACGCGCCCCACCAAACCGCGACCCCGACCCCACCTAGACACCGCCATAACCACCACCCCAGCGGTATTGGCTAGCATGCTCAACCCCCGCAATCGCACCACCCCGCCATGATCCGACGCCAGTTCCTGCAATCCGCGGCCGCCGCCCTGGCCTCGTTCGGCCTGCCCCTGCCCGCGTTGGCCCTGGCCGGCCCGGCGCCGGTGAAGAAGCTCGGCGCGCCGCAGCCGTTCGATTTCGCCAGCCTCAAAGGCAAGGCCCGCGCCTTGGCCGAGCGCGCTTACGTGCCGCGCAGCACCACCCTGCCGCCGGCGCTGGCGGCGCTGAACTGGGACCAGTACCAATCGATCCGCTTCCGCCGCGACCACGCCTTGTGGGGCGACGGCGACGGCCAGTTCCTGGCCCAGTTCTTTCACCTGGGCCTGTACTTCAAATCGCCGGTGCACATGTACGAACTCGCCGACGGTCAGGCGCGCGAGATCGCCTACGACCCGGAGATGTTCGACCGCGCGCGCAGCGGCATCCAGGGCAAGCCGCTGCCGGCCGATCTGGGTTTCGCCGGTTTCCGCCTGAACACCCGCAAGGACCCCGAGCGCGATTTCGCCGCGTTCCTGGGCGCGAGCTATTTCCGCGCGGTCGGCGTGGAGGGCCAGTACGGCCAGTCCGCGCGCGGCCTGGCGATCGACACCGGCAGCGGCCGCCCGGAGGAATTCCCCGACTTCGTTGCCTACTACCTCGAACGCCCGGCGGCGAACTCCAACACCGTGGTGGTGTACGGCCTGCTCGATTCGCCCAGCGTCGCCGGCGCTTACCGCTTCGCCATCACTCCGGGCGAAGTGTTGCTGATGGACATCGATTGCGCGTTGTACCCGCGCAAAAGCATCGAGCGTCTCGGCCTGGGCCCGTGCACCAGCATGTACCAGGTCGGCGAAAACGACCGGCGCATGGATTGGGACTGGCGCGCGGAGATCCACGACACCGACGGCCTGGCGATGTGGACCGGCAGCGACGAATGGATCTGGCGTCCGCTGTGCAATCCCGAACACCTGCGCTTCAACATGTTCAGCGACGAAAACCCGCGCGGATTCGGGCTGCTGCAGCGCGACCGCAACTTCGACCATTACCAGGACGACGGCGTGTTCTACGAGAAGCGCCCGTGCCTGTGGGTCGAGCCCAAGCAAGGCTGGGGCGCGGGTTCGGTGCAGTTGGTGGAAATCCCGACCATCGACGAAACCTTCGACAACATCGTCGCGTTCTGGAACCCGCGCGAGAAACCGCAAGCCGGGCAGGAGCTGTTGTACGGCTACCGGCTGTATTGGGGTGCGCAGCCGCCGGCGGTGCCCAAGCTCGCCCATTGCGTGGCCACGCGCACGGGGCTGGGCGGGCGGATCGGTTTCAAGCGCGATTACTACTCGCAGCGGTTCGCGGTGGATTTCGCCGGTGGGACGCTGGCGCAGCTGGCCAAGCGCAACGCCACGGTCGAGCCGGTGTTGCAGATCGGCAGCGGCAAACTGGAGACCGTTTCGTGCCGGCCGTTGCATGAGATCGGCGGGTATCGGGCGATGTTCGACGCGGTGCCGCCGGGGGATTCGACCGAGCAGATCGATCTGCGCCTGTTCTTGCGCGACGGCAGTGGGGCGCTTAGCGAGACGTGGTTGTATCAGTGGTCGCCGCCGCCTAAGGGGGAGCGGAAGTTGTATTGAGGTTGTTGGGGAGGAGCAAGAGCAAATCCCCCCTGCCCCCCTTTTTCAAAGGGGGGAACAGCAACAGCAACAGCAACAGCGACAACGACGGCAACGGTGGGCGAACGGGCAGACGGACGCTGCAAACGCAGTTAGGACCGCGCGCTGCAAATCGCCCCCTTTGCAAAAGGGGGCGGACGCTTGCGCAAGCACGAAGCCGGGACCGCCCCCACTGCGCGGGGGATTTGCTTCGCCCGCCTACGCCACCCGCGCCCGCCGCGCCCGCGTCAAATGCACCAACAGCAGCGAAATCGCCGCCGGCGTCATCCCCGGAATCCGCTGCGCCTGCCCGACCGTCTGCGGCCGCACCCGTTCCAGCTTCTGCTGCACTTCCAGCGACAAGCCGCGCACCCCGGCGTAATCGAAACCGTCCGGAATCGGCGTGCTCTCGTTGCGCTGCTGGCGTTCGATCTCTTCGCGCTGACGGTCCAGATAACCGGCGTACTTCACCCCGATCTCGACCTGCTCGGCCACCTCGGCATCGTCCGTGCCCGGGCCCAATGAGGCCACCTGCATCAGCTTGGCGTAGTCCAGTTCCGGCCGCTTGAGCAGATCGCGCGCGCTGCTCTCGCGGCTGACTTCGATGCCCAGGGTCTGGGCGATTTCGCGCCCCAGCGCATTGTTCGGCGCCGCCCACACCGCGCCCAGGCGCGCGGTCTCGCGCTCCACCGCTTCGCGCTTGCGCTCGAACGCGCTCCAGCGCGCTTCATCGACCAGACCCAACTCGCGCCCGACCGGAGTCAGGCGCAAGTCGGCATTGTCCTCGCGCAGCTGCAAGCGGTACTCGGCGCGCGAGGTGAACATGCGGTACGGCTCGCTGGTGCCGTGGGTGATCAGATCGTCGACCAATACGCCCAGGTAAGCCTCATCGCGGCGCGGGCTCCAGCCCTCGGCGCCGCGCACGAAACGCGCCGCGTTGACGCCGGCCAGCAGGCCCTGCGCGGCGGCTTCCTCGTAACCGGTGGTGCCGTTGATCTGGCCGGCGAAGAACAGGCCGGCGATGGCCTTGGTCTCCAGGGTGGTCTTGAGCCCGCGCGGGTCGAAGAAGTCGTACTCGATCGCGTAACCGGCGCGGGTGATGTGCGCGTTCTCGAAACCGCGGATGCTGCGCACCAGATCCAGCTGCACGTCGAACGGCAGCGAGGTCGAAATCCCGTTGGGGTAGATCTCGGCCACGTCCAGGCCCTCGGGCTCGACGAAGATCTGGTGGCTGGCCTTCTCGGCGAAGCGCACCACCTTGTCCTCGATCGACGGGCAGTAGCGCGGGCCGATGCCCTCGATCTGGCCGGTGTACAGCGGCGAGCGGTCGAGCGCGCCGCGGATGATCTCGTGGGTGCGCTCGCTGGTGTGGGTGATCCAGCACGAGACCTGACGCGGATGGTCGGCCCGACTGCCCAGGAAGGACATCACCGGACGCGGATCGTCGCCCGGCTGCTCTTCCATCACCGAGTAATCCAGGCTGCGTCCGTCGATCCGCGGCGGCGTGCCGGTCTTGAGCCGGTCGACCACGAACGGGCCCTCGCGCAGGCGCGCGGCCAGCGCGGTCGCCGGCGGGTCGCCGGCGCGGCCGGCGGCGTAAGTGGTCTGGCCGACATGCACCTTGCCGGCGAGGAAGGTGCCGGCGGTCAGCACCACCGCCGGCGCGTGGAAGCGCAGGCCGGTCTGGGTCAGCGCGCCGACGATCCGGCCGTGTTCGAAAAGAATGTCGTCGACCGCGGCCTGGAACAGGGTCAGCCCCGGCTCGGCCTCGACCGCGCGGCGGATGAAGGCGCGGTACAAGCCGCGATCGGCCTGGCAACGGGTCGCCCGCACCGCCGGGCCCTTGCTGGCGTTGAGCCGGCGCCACTGGATGCCGGCGGCATCGGCGGCGCGCGCCATGATCCCGCCGAGCGCGTCGATCTCCTTGACCAGGTGGCCCTTGCCGATGCCGCCGATGGCCGGGTTGCAGCTCATCGCGCCGACCGTTTCCACCGAGTGGGTCAGCAGCAAGGTGCGCGCACCGGCGCGCGCCGACGCCAGCGCGGCCTCGGTGCCGGCGTGGCCGCCGCCGATCACGATGACGTCGTAGTGGTAGAAGGACATGGGCTTGGGGCCGGGATCGGGAAATTAGGAGTCGCTAGGAGCGCAACGTCGGGGCTGCGCCGGCCGCCATGATCTCACGCGGCCGGTTTTCGAGTCTGAGCGTCGCCAATCCCTAGCGGGACAGTCCGGATTCGGCTATCCGGATCCGTGTCCACTTGGCACGGATCATGCGTAGCTATTCATGCACCTTGCGGGGCAGGCGCTAGACGCCGGCTGGAATTGGAACAGGGGCTGGCCAAGCGCTCGCGGGGGAAGCCGGGGGGCCGAATGTCGGGGGACATTCGGCCCCTTTTTATTGCCTGCGCTTTACGCCGCGGGCCGCGGCCATCGGCCGCCACGCCGGTTCGGCCGGCCGTCCTCGGCCAAGAGCGAACTCATTGATCCAAAACGAAAAAGCGCGCGTGGATACGCGCGCTTTTTCGCATTCCCGAACGCTCGGGAGAATGGGCGCCGACGCCTGACGGGGACGGAACAGGGGGGATCCGTGATTCCTCGCCAGGCGCCGACATGGAAGCCTGTGCTTACCGAAAACGTCCAAATGCGACGTAAGCGGTCAGTAGCGGTAGATTGCGGTCACTTCGGCTTGAACGCAAGTGCGCCCCGTTCCAATTCCGGCGAGTGCCGGGGCATGCCCCGGCACCGGCAGGACACCGTTCAGCGTTCGGCGTTGCGCCATTCCTTCCAGCTGCGGCCACCATCGGCACGCCCGGACGGGGCGGCCGGCGCCGACATGCGCGGCTGCGGCATCGCGCGCGGCTGCGACGCGCCCGGATCGCGCGGCACCCAGACGCCGCCGCCGACCGGACGCGCGTCGCGCCAACTCACGCCGCCATCGGCGCGCGGCGGGCGCGGGACCGACGGGTTGTTGGGCTGGCTCGGCGGACGGTGCGGACGGTTGGGGTAGTAGTAGCGCGGGTAGCCGTAACCGTAGGGATACCCGTAGTACGGATAGCCGCCGTAGCCGTAGCCGCGATAGCGGTAGGACTCGCCGTACGGATACCCGTAGGGTCCATAGCCGCCGTAACCGCCGTAGTAGTTGTAGTCGACGCTGGGCCGGCCGTAGTAATACGAACCGCCGCCGCCACCGCCGCGCAGGGTGTAATCGGACACGCAGCCCGCCAGCAGGCCGGCTGCAACTAGAGGAACTATGAGTTTACGGATCATGGCAGACCCCCCGGGTAGGATCCCAGAGTCTGCCTGATGCGTTGAACTCGGGCTTAACTCCGCCCGGCCCGACTTATACGGTTCAGACCGGGGCCTGAGCGGCCGGCAAGGTGTCGCGCAGATCGACGTGGGGAAGCGCCTGGTCGGCCGACAGCGGCATGAACCGGGGCGGCATTTCGCAACCGGCCAGCATGAGCAGGCAGACGGACAGGCATACCGTAGCGGATTTGCGGAGCATGGAGCATCCCCTGTTGGAGGCGTCGGCGAAGCGCCGCGCCTGGAGTGATTCCGCTCGCCGGCGACGCGGACAGAGCATGGGTGCGAGAAACATAACAGCTCCGAGACGACGCGGGCCCGGTGCCCGATCAACGCGGCCGACGCGATCGCGGATGCGCGAATCTGTCCATAAACTAGCCGCTACCCGCAAAGCGATTGCAGCACGGGTTCACAAATCCTCCGGCGCGCGGCAAGCGCCGGCGAGGGTCGGATGCATCGGCGCGGCGGGAGCGGGTTAAGCTTGGCCGCTGCGCCGGGAACCTTGGCGCGATCGTCAGGTCGATTCATGCATCGCTTCGGTAATCGAGGCGACGGCGTGCCGCTTGGCACCATATTCATTACCTCGCGCTTGGTTTTCGATGATCGAACTGGATGCGGTCCATCGTCGCTATGAAATGAATGGGCAGGCGGTGAATGCATTGGCCGGTGTGGATCTGAAGATCGCCGCCGGCGAGTTCGTCGCCATCACCGGCGCATCGGGTTCGGGCAAGTCGAGCCTGCTCAATATTCTGGGCTGCCTGGATCGGCCCACCCGCGGCCGCTATCTGATCGAAGCGCGCGACGTGGCCGAGTTCGACGACGAAGCGGCCAGCGACATCCGCAATCGCCGCATCGGTTTCGTGTTCCAGAGTTTCCATCTGCTGCCGCGCTTGAGCGTGCTGGAAAACGTGCTGTTGCCGCTGCGCTTCCACCGCCAGCCGCCGGCCGACGCGCACGAGCACGCGCGCGAACTGCTGGCGCGGGTCGGCCTGGGCGAGCGCAGTTCGCATCGGCCCAGCGAACTGTCCGGCGGCCAGCAGCAACGCGCGGCGATCGCTCGCGCCTTGTTGTTGCGCCCCGCCCTGCTGCTGGCCGACGAACCCACCGGCAATCTGGATTCCAAAAGCGCGGCCGACGTGCTCGATCTGATCGGCGAGGTTCACGCCGGCGGCCAGACCGTGGTGCTGGTGACCCACGACCGCGACCTGGCCGCGCGCGCGCCGCGCGAGGTGCGTCTGCACGACGGCAAGATCGATCATGATTCGGCGGCCTGAGCGCATGCGCGCGCACAACACAATCGCGCTGCTGTCGCTGGCGGCGCTGCCGTGGATGGCGACGACCGCAGGCGCGGCGGTGCTGACCGGCGAAGTCCGCTCGGTCGGCGCGCAGATCCTCTACACCCCGCAATCCAACACCGCGCCGGTGACGATCCGCTACTTCGTGCCCGAGGGTCAGGCGGTCAAGGCCGGCGAGGTGGTGTTGCGGATCGACCCGGGCCAGGCCGGCACCCAGATTCCCGAACTCGACGCCAAGCTCGAACAAGCCCGGGCCAAGGCCGCCAAGGAACTGGCCGAGCTGGAGGTCAAGGCGGTCGACGCGGAAGTCGCAGTGGCCGAGGCCGAGGCGGCGCTGGCCACGGCCAAGATCGAAGCGGCGATCCCGCGCGCGCTGATCTCGCAACTGGATTACGACCGCCACCAAGGCGAGCTGGACAAGACCACCCGCGAACATCGGCTCAAACGCGAACAACTCGACGCCGCCACCACCGCGGTGGCGCGGCGCAAACAAGACGGGCAACTGGAAGCCGACAAGCTGTCCGGCCAGCGCGAGTACTACCGCGCGCTGCTGCGCCAATCGGAAGTGCGCGCCGAGCGCGACGGCATCGTCCTGCACGGCTTCAACAACAACTGGATCGGCGGGCGCATCGACGAAGGCAGCTCGACCATGCCCGGCAGCCGCGCCGGCGAAGTCGTCGGCAACGGCGGCGGCATGCAGGTGCGGGCCTGGGCGCTGGAACCCGATCGCCGCGGCCTGCGCGTGGGCCAGCCGGTGCAGCTGAGTTTCGACGCGCTGCCGCGCGTCCGCGCGCAAGGCACCATCGCCGCGATCGCCGGCGCGCCGGACCGCAAGTCCGAATGGGGCGAAGGCCGCTACTTCACCATCGATATCGAATTGCCGGCCAAGCACGGGCTGAGTTTGTTGCCGGGCATGAGCGTGCGGGTCGCGACCACGCCGGCCGCCGCCGGAGCGGCGCGATGAGCGGCCGCGTCATCGCGCGCACAGTCGCGGCGATATCGCTCGCGCTGGCGCTGCCGGCGACGGCCGCGCCGCTGCGGGTCGACGGCGAGGTCTACGCGCGCCGCACCTCGCCGCTGATGCCGCCGAGCGTGGACCGGATGTGGCAGTTCAACATCACCCAGCTCGCCACCGACGGCGCGCCGGTCAAACGCGGGCAGGCGGTGATCAGCTTCGACAGCAGCGACGTGGTCAAGCAGCTCAGCGAGAAACAAAGCCAGCTCAAGGAAAAACACAGCGAGTTGGAAAAGCTCGATCTGGAACTGGCCGAACGCGAACGCAGCGAACGCCTGGCCACCTCCGAAGCGCAGGCCGCGCTGGACAAGGCGCAACGCAAGACCCAGCAACCGGCCGAACTGATCGCCGGCATCGAGTACCGCAAATTGCTGGTCGCGCGCGCGCAGATGGAACGCAAGATGGCGCTGGCGCGCAAACGCGAGGCGCTCTCGGCCGAACAGCGCCGTCAGGAACGGCGCTTGCTGGCGGCCGAGCGCGATCAGCTTCAGGCCGATGTCGACCGTCTGCAACGCTCGCTCGCCGCGCTCAACGTCGTCGCCCCGCGCGATGGGCTGATGATGCACCGGAGCAATTTCGAAGGCGAAAAATACGATGTCGGCTCGCAGGTCTGGGTCGGCCAGACGGTCGCGGAAATTCCCGACCTGAGCACCTTGGCGGTGCGCGCCGAACTGGCCGAACGCGATCTGCAGAAGGTCCGGGTGGGCGCGCCGGTGCGGATCGTGGTCGAGGGCGGCGCCGGCAACGTGGTGCGCGGACGCATCGCCTCGGTCGGCCGCGCGGTGCGCAGCAAGTCGCAGGTGCAGCCGGTGCCGGTGCTGGATCTGGATGTGCGTTTGGACGACGCGCAGGCGCCGCTGCGGCCCGGACAAGCGGTGCGGGTGGAAATCGCCGAGTCCGGCGCGGCGAGCAAGACCACTGGCGGGAGCGCGGCGCGATGACGGGCATGCGATCGGCGACCGCTCGCGCGCAGCTGCGCGTGTTCGCCTGCGCGCTGTCGGCGTTGTGGCTGGGCGCGTGCTCGCGCGAGATCGCGCCGGCGGCGACCGAAACCGTCGCGCGTGCGCCGTTGCGGCTCAGCGTGAACGGCGAAGGCGAACTCAAATCGGCCAAGGCCACCCCGCTCAACGTGCCGGGCCGCAACTGGGCCGCGCGGCAGGTGCAGTGGATGCTGCCGGAAGGCAGCGCGGTCAAGAAAGGCGATCTGATCGCGCGCTTCTCGGCCGAGCAAGGCAAGCAGGAACTCGCCCAGACCCTGATCGACGTGCAGCGCAACCTGCTCGCGCGCGCGGCCAAGCAGGGCGAGCTGGAAACCGCGCAGAGCAAGGTCGCGGTCGATCTGGCCCAGGTGGCGGTGCAACTGGGCATCGCCGAGCGTTACGCCAACGCCGATCTGAGCACGATGGCGCGCAACGAGGTGCTCGACGCGGTCCAGGACCGGCGCTTTCTGACCGAGAAGCGCGGCACCCTGGAATGGCAGCGCGATCGCGCCGGCGTGCGCGGCGGCGCCGAGCTGGCGGTGCTGGACGCGCAGCGCGCGACCTTCGACATCGCCGCGAAAAGCCGTCAGGCCGATCTGGACGCGCTGGAGCTGCGCGCGCCCAACGACGGCGTGTTGATGCTGAGCACCAACTGGTCCGGCGAAAAACCCAACGTCGGCGCGACCCTGCGCGCGGGCTTCGATTACGGCAGCTTGCCCGACGCGTCGGCGATGGAACTCGATCTGAGCCTGGCCCAGATCGAAGCGCAAGGCGTGCACGTGGGCGCGGCGGTGGAAATGTTTCCGGTCGGCCGGCCGGAGCAGAAGATCGTCAGCAAACTCAGCTGGGTCGCCAGCGCGGCCAAGGTGCGCAGCCAGGAAAGTCCGGTGAAGTATCTGAGCATGAAGGCGCCGATTCCGGCCGCGGCGATCGCCCGTTACCGGCTGGTGCCAGGGCAGCGGCTGCAAGCGCGGGTGATCCTGTTCGACGCGCCGGCCTTGAGCGTGGCCAACGTCGCCGTCGACAGCGACGACGGCCGCGACTACGTGCGGGTGCGCGACGGCGGCGATTTCCTGCGCCGCCCGGTCAAGCTGGGCGTGCGCGGGCCGGCTCGCTCGCAGGTGCTGTCCGGGCTCAAGCCCGGCGACGAAGTGCTGTTGGCGGAGGCCGGCGCGGTCGAAACCGCGCCGACGCCGAAAGAACCCGCCAGCGAAGACAACGCGCCCAAGCCGTCGGCCGCGCCGACCTCGCGCGCGCCCCAGGCGGCGCGCCCATGAGCCGCGTCCTGCATGCGCTGCCGCCGATCTGGCGCGAAGCGGTCGAGGAGCTGTGGCGGCGGCGTCTGCGCACGCTGCTGACCTTGCTCGGCATGATCTTCGGCGTCGGCGCGATCGTGGCGATGCAAGCGGTCGGCGAAGGCAGCCGGCGCGAGGCCTTGCGTCTGGTCGAAAGCCTGGGCTTGAACAATCTGATCGCCGAAGCCAAGCCGCAGGACGAAAACAGCCTGCGCGAAACCCGCGCGCGCAGCCTCGGCCTGAGCCTGGCCGACGCCGACGCCGCGCTCGCGGTGGTGCCCGGCGCGGAGCGCTTCGCCGCCGAAAAACCGATCCGCACCCATTCGGTGTTCAGCGACAGCGGCCGCAGCGACGCTCAGGCCAGCGGCGTGAGTCCGGAGTACTTCGCGCTGTCGTCGCTGCGCATCGCCAAGGGCCGCGCCCTGAGCGAGACCGACGACCGCGCCCTGGCCGCGGTGGCGGTGCTGGGCCATCAGGCCGCGGCGGATCTGTTTCCCGGCGTGGATCCGCTCGGGCAGTACCTGAAGGTCAACCACGTCTGGCTGGAAGTGGTCGGCGTGCTGGCCGACCGCGATCTGAGCAAGGATCAGTTCGAGGGCGTGCAACTGGGCCTGGAGAGCAACCGCGTCTACCTGCCGCTGGCCAGCGCGCGGGCGCGTTTCAAGTTCCAGCCGCAGGAAGACGAAATCGACCGGTTCTTGTTGCGCCTGCGCGATCCCTCGCAACTGGCGGCCGGTGCGCGGGTGCTGTCGACCGTGCTCGGTCAGCGCCACGCCGGCATGGCCGATTTCCGTCTGGTGGTGCCGCAGCAGTTGTTCCAGCAGCATCAAAAGACCCAGCGGATCTTCCGGGTGGTGATGGGCGCGATCGCCGGGGTGAGCCTGTTGGTCGGCGGCATCGGGATCATGAACATCATGCTGGCCAACGTGCTCGAACGCCGGCGCGAGATCGGATTGCTGCGCGCGCTCGGCGCGCGCCGGCGCGATGTGGTCGCGCAGTTCCTGCGCGAGGCGACGGTGATCTGCGTGGCCGGCGCGGCGCTGGGCTTGTTGTTCGGGGTGTTGCTGGCTTATCTGATCGCGGCCTTCGCCGGGTGGCAGGTGGCGTGGGCGCCGATTCCGGTGCTGCTGTCGGCGCTGTTCTGCGCGGCGGTGGGTTTGGCGTTCGGCGTGTATCCGGCGCGGCAGGCGGCGCGGTTGGATCCGATTGCGGCGCTGCGGCACGATTGAGCGGCGGCAAAGGCAAAAGCTCAAATCCCCCGCGCTCGCTGCGCGAGCGCCGCCCCCTTTTCTAAAGGGGGCAATGGCGACAGCCGTCGCGCTCTCACAAACCACCACATTCCCACCTTCCGATTCCCCCCTTTGCAAAAGGGGGGCAGGGGGGATTTGCTTTTGCCTTTGCTTTTCCGCGCTACGCTTGCCCCATGACCGACCCCAACACCATCGCCCCCACCTACGCCGACATCCTCGCCGCCGCCGCGCGCATCGCCCCGCACGCCCACGCCACCCCCGTGTTGCGCTCGCGCGCACTCGACCAGTTGGCCGGCTGCGAACTGCACTTCAAATGCGAGAACCTGCAACGCGGCGGCGCGTTCAAATTCCGCGGCGCCTGCAACGCGGTGTACTCGCTCAGCGACGAAGAGGTCGCGCGCGGCATCGTCACCCAAAGCTCGGGCAACCACGGCGGCGCCATCGCCCTGGCCGCGAGCCTGCGCGGCGGCCAGGCCACCGTGGTGGCGCCGCACAACACGCCCAAGGTCAAACTGGCAGCGATCCAGGCCTACGGCGCCCGCATCGTCCATTGCGAACCCGACCAGGCCTCGCGCGACGCCGCCACCGCCCAGGTGCTGGCCCACACCGGCGGCGTGCTGGTGCATCCGTTCAACGACGCGCGGGTGATCGCCGGCCAAGGCACCGCCACCCTGGAGTTGTTGGCCAGCGCGCCGCGGCTGGACGCGGTGATCGCGCCGGTCAGCGGCGGCGGGCTGTGCTCGGGCACCGCGATCGCCGCGCACGGCCACGACCCGGACATCGCCGTCTACGGCGCCGAACCGGCCGGCGCCGCCGACGCGCACGATTCGCTGCGCGAAGGCCGCCGCATCACCGGACGCAAGGCCGACACCGTCTGCGACGGGCTGCGCGCGGAACTGGGCACGCTCACCTTTCCTATCCTTCGCTCACACCTGCGCGAGATTCTGCTGACCGACGACCGCCAGGTCATCGCCGCGATGCGTTTGATCTTCGAACGCATGAAGCTGGTGGTCGAACCCTCCGGCGCGGTGCCTCTGGCGGTGGTGCTGGCCCATCCGGCGTTGTTCGCCGGACAACGGGTCGGACTGATCGTCTCCGGCGGCAACGTCGATCTGGATTTGGCCGCCGATTGGTTCGCCGCGAACCGCGCTTGACCGGTTCCTGACGCGCTTTGCGTTTGTTATGCGGTGCGTTTCTCGACGCGTACAAAAAGCCGCATAAAGTGCGTAAAAAGCGGACTTTTCTGTGATGTTGGTTTATGTTTTTTGTTAACGCAGCTGGCACGCTGCGCCATCGCGCGCCGTCGCCTTGGCCAGAGCGCGCGACATAAAACGAGTCGGAAGACGGACCTGCGCACAGGCCAGGGGAGTACTACATGGTGGATGTCGAGTTTCGCGTGGTGTCCGACCGCCGCGACGGCCTCTTGCTCGCGCTCGGGCAGGTGGTCATCGCCAACGGGTTCACGCTGTTGCGCCAACGCATGCTCAACAGCGAGGAAGGCGTGGTGCTGGTGATGGTCGTGCGCGGTCCGGCCGAATCGCTGCTCATGCTGGAAGAGAAACTGGGCACGCACCATCTGGTGCAGAGCTTCGAAGCCTCGCCGTACGAGGCCGCGCCGAGTGCGCCGGCTGCTGCTGCGGCGCCGCGGGCTGCGGGGAATGGCAATGGGCATGCGGCTTCGGCGCCTGCGGCTGGGGCTTCTGCTCCTAGTGCTTCGGCGGCGGGAGGAGCGGCGGCTGGGCATGCGGCTGCGCCGATTGATACGCAGCGCGTAGAAACTCTGCTACCCCAGTTGGCCCGCAACTACCCCAACATCCTGCTGCAGCTGGTCGCGCTGGAACGCGAACTGCCGCCGCCGCAGCGCGAGGCGACCTTGCGCTACATCGGCCAGCGCGTCGGCGCCTGGGTCTACAAGCGCGATTTCGCCCTCGGCGGACAGCTGCCGCTGGCCGATTCGGTCCGCCGCATCGCCCTGCCGGCGATGCGCCAGCTGGTCCAGGCCGAGCTGCACGACGACGTGCTGCGGGTGCGCAACAGCCCCTTCTGCCATCGCGGCGAAAGCGGCGAGTGCTGCCATTTCCTGCGCGGCATGCTCGGCGGCCTGCTGGAAGGCCAGCACGGCGTGCATGTCCATGTGATCGAGAGCCAGTGCCGCAATACCGGCGCGGAAGCCTGCCGCTTCGAATTCGAAAGCTGACCGGACCACCGGTCGATCGCCGCGGTCAGGGACTGCCGTGGCGCACAGCACGCCGGGCAGGCGCCGGCGTGCGTTGTCGTCGCGGCGCGGGACGGCGTCGAGGCGATTGATTGCCGTTCAACCCATCCACCTCAGGGGGTTCGTCATGCCGCTCGATCATGCCATCCAATGCATCCATGACCCGTTGCTGGTCATCCTGTCCTATGTAGTGTCGGTGCTGGGCTCGTTCACCGCCCTGCAGCTGGCCATCGCCATCCCCAACGCCACCGGCGCGGCGCGATGGCGAGCGGTCGCCGCCGCCGGCATCGCCATGGGCGGCGGCGCGATCTGGGCGATGCACTTCATCGCCATGCTCGCCTGCCGCATGAACGTGGAAGTCACCTACGACCTGCCGATCACCCTGGGCTCGGCGGTGGTAGCGGTGATCTCGTGCATGGCCGGCCTGGCCATCGCCGGCAGCGGCGTCTTCAACTGGGGCAAGTTGATCGTCGGCGGCGTGCTGATGGGCCTGGGCGTGACCGGCATGCACTACGCCGGCATGGCCGCGATGCTGATGCCGGCCGATATCGTCTACGACAACTCGCTGGTGATGGCTTCGGCCGCGATCGCCATCGTCGCCTCGATCGTCGCCCTGTGGCTGGCCTTCAACCTGCGCGGCTGGGGCCAGATGCTCGGCAGCGCGCTGGTGATGGGCGTGGCGGTGTGCGGCATGCACTACACCGGCATGCTCGCGGCCAGCTTCGTGCCGAACAAGGCCGGCGGCAGCGTCCTGGCCGGCGGCGTCAGCGGCGGCTACCTGGGCGTGGGCATCTTCGTGGTCACCACCGCGCTGCTGGCGGCGGTGTTGACGATCAGTCTGCTGCGTCAGCGGCAGCGGGCGATGGTGCGGATCTGAGGTCGGTTGCGGGCGGGGCGGGAGGTCGCGAGCACGGGATCGGTTCGCTGGGCTTCACCGCTTCGCTCAAGATGAAAAAGGCCCGCTCACGCGGGCCTTTTTTCTTTGCGCGCCTCCCCGGCCGTGTGCGCCTCCTCGTCCGTCATTCCCGCGAACGCGGGAATGACGGACAGGAAGGATGACGCTGAAGTCTCCGGATTCCCGCCTTCGCGGGAATGACGTTCTGGGAGGATAGCGTTGAAGGCTCTTGGCTCTGAATGCCCGCGTTCGCGGCAATGACGGACTGGGAGAGACGCGGGCACCTGTCTGCGGGCGACGCCACGGCCCGCGCCTAGCACCTAAGCCGGATTCTCCCGGCCCGGCATTTGCGCGATCATCAGCCTGCCCCGCCATAGCCCCGCAGGACCGACCCATGAAGATCGACGGCACCCGCAGCCACGACCGCGCCACCGAGCTGGTGCTGTCCTACTACGCCGCGTTCAACCGCGCCGACTGGGCCGGCATGCTCGCCACCCTGGCCGAGACGGTGGCGCACGATCTCAACCAGGGCGCGCGCGAGGTCGGCCGCGAGGCGTTCGCCGCGTTCCTGCAACGCATGGACCGCCACTACCGCGAGCAGTTGCGCGACATCGTGGTGATGGTCTCGCCCGACGGCACCCGCGCCGCGGCCGAGTACGTGGTCCACGGCGAGTACCTGAGCACCGACGCCGGCCTGCCCGAGGCGCGCGGTCAACGCTATGTGCTGCCCGGCGGCGCGTTCTTCGAAATCCGCGACAGCAAGATCGCGCGGGTCAGCAACTACTACAACCTCGAAGACTGGGTGGCCCAGGTCAGCGCCTGAGGTTTGCCCAATCCCGCTGGCTCGGTATCGGCCGCGCGCCGATTCGACACTCGCATCGACTCATGCCTCGCCACGAATCCGGCGCGGATAGCGCGCGGCGCCGTTCGCGACGGCGCTGCATGTATCGACGCGAGTGCGACCGGCTTCGCGATCGCCGACTGACCGACATCACCCACAAGCC
The DNA here is from genome assembly GCF_036961695.1 of Pseudomonas sp. CGJS7. NCBI lineage: Bacteria > Pseudomonadati > Pseudomonadota > Gammaproteobacteria > Pseudomonadales > Pseudomonadaceae > Pseudomonas > Pseudomonas sp. CGJS7. The sequence goes on from NZ_JBAMDI010000015.1 coordinate 61,388, forward strand.
GACCTCGACGCCGACGCAAACATCGCCCCGAGCCGCGTGCCTGAGCGCGCGCCACGGCCACAATCGAATCACACATTCGCGTTCTTCAGTTGCGATCACGTTTCCATCGGCCTGAGCGCATGGGGTGGCCAGGGGGGCGATGCGCCCACTTGCGCTTTTACTACTAAGCGAACCCGTGTTCGCCTTCGCCGCGCGACGAAGCGCGCCGTCCGCGCGGCGAAACCCTCCCACCTTTCAGGAATTCAATTCAATGCGATCTTTCAACAAGGCGTTACTGGCCGCTGCGCTGCTGGCCGGCTGCGGCGTGGTCCATGCGGCCAAAGCTCCGGCCAAACCCGCGGCCAAGGCGACGCAGGCCGAGTGGAACGTGCTGGTGTTCATGAACGGCAAAAACAATCTGGAACCGTTCACCGTCCACAACTGGAATCAGATGGCCAAGGTCGGCAGCTCCGACAAGGTCAACATCCTGGTCGAGTACGGCCGCATCGCCGGCTACGACAACAGCAACGGCAACTGGACCGGGGTCAAGCGTTTCCGGGTCAAGAAAGGCGACAAGCCGACCGCCGCGGGCGCGCTGATGGATTTGGGCAAGTCCAAGTTGAACACCGACATGGGCGACAAGGAAACGCTGGCCGAGTTCATCAAGTGGGGCACCGAAAAGTATCCGGCCAAGCGCACGATGCTGGTGATCTGGAACCACGGCCAAGGCTTCCGCGCCGCGCCGGGAATGAAGGACACCCATCGCTCGGTGTCGCAAGATGAGGAAACCGGCAACATCATCTTCAACTCCGACGTCGCCGATGCGATCAAGACCGCGCTGGGCGACAAGAAGCTGGACATCGTCTCGTTCGATGCGTGCCTGATGGCGATGATCGAACCGGCTTACGAGTTGCGCGACCGCGCCAAGTTCCTGGTCGGCAGCGAAGAGCTGGAACCGGGCGAAGGCTGGGATTACGGCTTCCTGGCCAATCTGGCCAAGCAACCGGCGACCACTGAGGCGCAGGCGCTGGGCAAGTTCGTGGTCGACAGCTACAAGGCGTATTACACCAACAACCCGTCCGGCCACACCACGCTGTCGTCGATCGACTTGAGCAAGACCGCGCTGGTGGCCGATGCGCTGGACGCGGTGACCGCGAGCCTGACCACCACCGCCGAACAGCAGGCCGCGCGCGATGCGCGCAAGGCGATGACGCCGTATGAGACCTCCTACGGGGTGGACATCGGCGCGTGGCTGGCGACCTTGAAGACCAAGGCGATCGACGCCGACAGCAAGGCGGCGGTGCAGGACGCGCAGGATGCGTTGACCCTGGCGATCAAGAACAACTACAGCAGCGGCAACAAGATCGGCAACAAGTTCTACGGCGACACCGGCTTGGCGGTGTTCTTCCCGCAGAGCGCGAAGGAGTTCAATGCCGATTATTCGAGCGACGGTTACAAGGTCAGCAATACCGATCGTCCGATCGCTTACGTCAAGGAATCGGCGTGGCCGGGGTTCTTGAAGACGGTGTTTTCGGTGCCGACGGACTGATCGCCACTGCTGTTCCCTTCTCCCGCTTGCGGGAGAAGGTGCCCGCAGGGCGGATGAGGGGCGGTCAGGTTGCGAAATAGATCGTGATCCCGTGGCCCTCACCCCAACCCCTCTCCCGCAAGCGGGAGAGGGGCTAGACGCGCGGCCTCGGCCGCGCGTTTTTTCAAGTAGTCGAATCCCGAATCGAAACCCGACGGGACGGCCGCGTCGCTCGCGGCGGCTGCGTGCTACCAGGTCGCGCAGCCGGCCCACCGCTGGCGGTCGGAACCCAGTGCCGCGACGCGGGTGGCGCCGCGACCGGCCCGTCGGAGGCGTTGAAGCGGGGAGTAGAAGTTGGGCAATAGGGAACTGGAGAACGAAGCCGATCAGGTGCCTCGTGCTTGCACTTCCCTATTGCCCAACCTCTATCCCCCACTTGGAATAAAAAGACCGAAAACCGATCACGACGAAAGAGAGGGGATGGGGGCTTCGTCGCGTCTTTGCAGTCTTCGGTCAAGGGAAACCATGAGCGGGGAACAGGGAACGAAGAATCGGAACGATGGTACGCATCGGTTTCCTATTCCCAGTTCCCCATTCCCGCTTTTTCAGTTCCGCGCCACACCCTCACGCACCGGCTCGCGCCCCGGCCAACCGCCGGCCATCGCCTTGTACAAGGCGATCGCGCCAGTGACGCTGCGGGTACGTCCATCGGCAAACGCGTCCTGCGCCTGCAACTGGGTGCGTTCGGCGTCGAGCACTTCGAACAGGTCGGCGGCGCCGGCCTCGTAGCGCACGCGCGCGAGCTGGGCGGCCTTCAGGCTGTCCTGCGCGGCGCGCTCCAGGTGCTGGTCCTCGACCCGCGCCCGGGCATAACGCACCAGCGCGTTCTCGGTGTCTTCCAGCGCCAGCAACACGCTCTGCTGATACCGCGCCAGTTCGCCTTCGGCGGTGGCGTCGGCGGCCTTGATCCGGGCGCGCACGCGGCCGATGTCGAGGAACGACCAGTCGATGCCGAGCGCGACCAGACGGGTTTCGCTGGCGCGTTCGAACAAGGCGCTGGTGTCGATGGCTTGCGAGCCGATCAATCCGCTCAAAGTGAAGCGCGGGAACAGATCGGCGGTGGCCACGCCGATGCGCGCGGTGGCTGCGTGCAGGCGATGCTCGGCGGCGGAGACGTCGGGACGGCGGCGCAACAACTCGCCGGGCGTGCCCGCATCCAGTCGCGCCGGCAGCGCCGGCAAGGCGCCGGCCTGATTGAGCTCGGCGACCAGGGCGTCGGGCGTTTGCCCGCTCAGCACCGCCAGGCGGTGCTCGGTGACCGCAACCTGGGCTTCCAGGTTCGGCACCCGCGCCAAGGTCGCTTCGAGCTGGGCGCGGGCACGCGAGGTATCGAACTCGGTGCCGCGGCCGGCGTCGAAGCGCGCCTGCACCAGACGCAGGGTCTCGGTCTGGTTCTCGGCGTTCTCGCGCGCGACCCGCAGGCGTTCCTGCAGGCCGCGCAACTCGACGTAGCTGCGCGCCACTTCGCCGACGATCGACACCTGCATCGCCTGCAGGTCCGATGCGCTGGCCCAGGTTTCGGCGCGCTCGGATTCCACGTTGCGGCGCACCCGGCCGAACAGATCCAACTCCCAGCTCACATTGGCCTGGGCGCTGTAGCTCTCGTTGTCGCGCGCCGAGTTCGACGCGCCGGGCATCTGGTCGGAGCTGGAGCGGGTGTCGCTGCCGCTGGCGCTGCCGGTGATGGTCGGGAAGCGGTCGAACTTGGCGCCGCGCAGCAAGGCGTTGGCGCGGTCGTAGTTGGCCAGGGCGATGCGCAGATCGTGATTGGCCGACAGCGATTCCTCGATCAGCCGGGTCAGCAGCGGATCGTTGAACCCGCGCCAGAACTCGGCGTCGGGTTCGGCCGCGACGGTGCCGTCGGTGGCCGCTTGCGCGTCGCCGCGGGCGAACTTGTCCGGCGTAGCCAGGGTCGGCCGGACATAGTCCGGACCGACGGCGCAGGCGGCCAGCGCGAGCGTCAGCAACGCGACCGCGGGAAGTTTCAGATTACGCATGGACTTTCTCCGAAGCGTTGTGATGGTCGCCGTGCGAGACCAGCTTGGTGCCGACCATCTTGCGCAGAGCGACGTAGAACACCGGAGTCAGGAACAGACCGAACAAGGTCACGCCCAACATGCCGGCGAACACGGTGATGCCGGTGACCGAGCGGATTTCCGCGCCGGCGCCATGCGACAGCACCAGCGGCACGGTGCCGGCGATGAAGGCGATGGAGGTCATCACGATCGGACGCAGACGCAGGCGGCACGATTCCAGCGCGGCTTCGACGATGCCCTTGCCCTGCAGTTCCAGTTCGCGGGCGAACTCGACGATCAGGATCGCGTTCTTACACGCCAGGCCCATCAACACCACCAGGCCCACCTGCACGAACACGTTGTTGTCGCCGCCGGTCAGCCACACGCCGAGCAGCGCGGACAACATGCACATCGGCACGATCAGGATCACCGCCAGCGGCAGGGTCCAGCTTTCGTACAACGCGGCCAGCACCAGGAACGCGAGCAGGATGGCGAGCGGGAACACGATCAACGCGGCATTGCCCTGGCTGGCCTGCTGATAGCTCAGGTCGGTCCATTCGATTTCCATGCCGTGCGGCAGCACCTTGGAGGTGACGTCGCGGACCACGTCCATGGCCTGGGCCGAGGACATCACCCGCGGATCGACGTCGCCGGCGATGTCGGCGGCCGGGTAGCCGTTGTAGCGCAGCACCGGGTCGGGGCCGAAGGTCTGCTTGATGCTGACCATCGAACCGATCGGCACCATCTCGCCGCGGTCGTTGCGGGTACGCAGGTTGGCGATGTCTTCCACGCTGTCGCGGAACGAACCGTCGGCCTGGGCGATCACCTGCCAGGTGCGGCCGAACTGGTTGAAGTCGTTGACGTAGGCCGAACCCAGGTAGGTCTGCAAGGTATCGAACAGCTCGGTCAGCGGCACGCCCTGCGCCTTGGCCTTGACCCGGTCGACTTCGGCGTCGAGCTGGGGCACGTTGGCCTGGTAGGTGCTGTTGGCGTAACCCATGCCCGGGGTCTGCATCACCGTGCCCTGGAACGCGCTCACCGCGTTCTGCAGCGCGCCGTAACCCAGGTTGCCGCGGTCTTCGATGAACATCTGATAGCCCGCGCCGTTGCCCAGGCCCAGAATCGGCGGCGGCATCAGGCCGAAGGCGAAGCCTTCCTGGAAGCCGGCGACCTTCTGGTTGAGCTCGGCGGTGATGTCTACCGCGCTGCGGCTACGCTCGCTGAACGGCTTGAGCGGCAGGAACGCCACGCCGGTGTTGGGCGTGTTGGTGAACTGCACCGCGTTCAAACCCGGGAACGCCATGGTGTGCTGCACGCCTTCGATGTTGCCGGCGACGTCGGTGACCTTCTTCAACAGCGCGTCGGTGCGCGCGATCGAAGCGCCTTCCGGCAACTTCACCGCGGCGATCAGGTACAGCTTGTCCTGCAACGGGATGAAGCCGGCCGGCACGATCTTGAACATGAAGCCGGTGCCGAGCAGCAACAGCGCATAGACCACGAACACCGCGCCGCGCTTGCCCAGCGTGCGCGAGACCGCGCCCTGGTACTTCTGCGAGCTGGAAGCGAAGAAGCGGTTGAACGGACGGAAGATCCAGCCGAACAAACGGTCGATCAAACGGGTCGGCGCGTCCTTCTCCGCGCCGTGCGGCTTGAGCAGACGCGCGGCCAGCGCCGGCGACAGGGTCAGCGAGTTGATCGCCGAGATCACCGTGGAGATGGCGATGGTCACCGCGAACTGCTTGTAGAACTGGCCGGTCACGCCCGACAGGAACGCCATCGGCACGAACACCGCACACAGCACCAACGCGATCGCCACGATCGGGCCGGACACTTCCTTCATCGCCTGGTGCGCCGCTTCCAGCGGGCTCAGGCCTTCTTCGATGTTGCGCTCGACGTTTTCCACCACCACGATCGCGTCGTCGACCACGATGCCGATCGCCAGCACCAGGCCGAACAGGCTCAGGGTGTTGATCGAGAAGCCGAGCAGGTACAGCGCGGCGAAAGTACCCACGATCGACACCGGAACCGCGATCAAGGGAATGATCGAAGCGCGCCAGGTCTGCAGGAACAGGATCACCACCAGCACCACCAGCGCGATCGCTTCGAGCAGGGTGGTGACCACCGCCTTGATCGAATCGCGCACGAAGATGGTGGTGTCGTACACCGCCTCGTACTTGATGCCTTCCGGGAAGCTCTTGGACAGGCGATCCATGTTGGCGATCACCTGCTCCTGGATCTCCAGGGCGTTGGCGCCGGGCGACTGGAAGATACCGATGCCGACCGCGTTCTTGCCGTCGAGCTGCGAGCGCAGGCTGTAGTCGCCGGCGCCCAGTTCCAGGCGAGCGACGTCGGACAGGCGCACGATCTCGCCGTCGTTGCCGCTCTTGACCACGATGTTGGCGAACTCTTCCTCGTTCTGCAGGCGGCCCTTGGCGTTGATCAGGGTCAGGAACTCGCTGTTGGGCATCGGCTCGGCGCCGAGCTGGCCGGCGGAGACCTGCACGTTCTGCTCGCGCATGGCGCGCAGCACGTCGCTGGCGGTCAGGCCGCGCGCGGCGACCTTGTCCGGGTCCAGCCATACGCGCATGGCGTAGTCGCCGCCGCCGAAGATCTGCGCATCGCCGACGCCGGACAGGCGGGCGAGCTGATCCTTGACGTGCAGACGCGCGTAGTTGCGCAGGTACAGGGTGTCGTACTTGCCGTTGGGCGAGGTCAGATGCACCACCATCAAGAACACCGGCGACTGCTTCTGGGTGGTCACGCCTTGCCGGCGCACGTCCTCGGGCAATCGCGCCAGCGCCTGGCTGACCCGGTTCTGTACCCGCACCGCCGCATCGTCGGGATCGGTGCCGGGACGGAAGGTGACGGTGATCGCCAGCACGCCGTCGGAACCGGCGACCGACTTGATGTACATCATGTCTTCCACGCCGTTGATCGCTTCTTCCAGCGGCGTGGCGACGGTTTCGGCGATGACCTTGGGGTTGGCGCCCGGGTACACCGTGCGCACCATCACCGACGGCGGAATGACTTCGGGGTATTCGCTGATCGGCAGGATCGGTATCGCGATCAAGCCCGCGGCGAAGATCACGATCGACAGCACCGCCGCGAAGATCGGCCGATCGATAAAGAATTTGGAAAAGTCCATGACGGATTCCTTGGTGCGGGGTTGAGCCGCATGAGTCCCCGGCCCGCGTCGTGGCGACGCGGGCCTTTGATTGCGGAAACCTTGATGAGCGCGTCTGCTTGAGCCCGTCATTCCCGCGAACGCGGGAATCCAGAGACTTCAAACGCTCTCGCCCGAAAGTCCCTGGATTCCCGCGTTCGCGGGAATGACGGGGTGAGGGCTGCGCGGTTTCGTGTAGGTCGAGCGTCGCCGCGGCAAAGCCACGGCGCGTCCGTCATCGTTGAATCACAAGGCCCCGGCCGCCGCGCCCGGCGCCGCCGGGACCGGCGCCGGAGCGCCCATCGCGATGGTCTTGGGCGACACCGGCATGCCCGGGAAGAACACCTTCTGCACGCCGTGGACGATGACCTTGTCGGTCGGCGCCAGGCCGGAGTTGACCACGCGCAGACCGTCGATCATCCGGCCCAGCACCACGTCCTTGCGCACCGCGGCGTTCTTGTCGCCGAGCACGTAGACGTACTTGCGGTCCTGGTCGGTGAGCACGGCCTTGTCGTCGACCAACATGGCCTTGAAGTCGCCGCTGCCTTCCAGCTGCACGCGCGCGAACAGGCCCTGGGTGAAGATCCGGTCGCTGTTGTCGACCACCGCGCGGGCGCGGATGGTGCCGGTGCGGGGATCGACCTGGTTGTCGGTGAAGTCGACCGTGCCCTTGTGCGGGTAGCCGGTTTCGCTGGCCAGACCGATGCGGACCGGGTTCTTGCTGTCTTCGCGCTCGCCCTTGCGGGCCAGCTCGTTGTAGCGCAGGTAAGTCTGTTCGTCGCTTTCGAAGTAGACGTACATCGGGTTCTGCGAGACCACCGAGGTCAGCACGGTCTGGTCGGCCGAGGCGAGATTGCCGACGGTGACCAGGGCGCGGCCGGCGCGGCCGCTGATCGGCGAGCGCACTTCGGTGAAGGTCAGGTCCAGTTGCGCCGAGGCCACCGCGGCTTCGGCCGCGCGCACGCCGGCGTCGCCCTGGGTGCTGGCGGCGCGACGGGTCTCGAACTCTTCGCGCGAGATCGCCTTGGCTTCGACCAAGGTCTGCGCGCGCTTGTCCTGGGTCTGGGCCAGACGCGCTTCGGCGCGCGCGCGTTCCAGTTCGGCCTGGGCGCGGGCGAGTTCGGCGCGGTAACGGCGCTGGTCGATCACGAACAGCAGGTCGCCCTTCTTGACCTCCTGGCCTTCCTTGTAAGCGATGCGGTCGACGTAGCCGCTGACGCGGGCGCGCAGTTCGACCGATTCGACCGCGCTGACCCGGCCGGTGAATTCGTCCCACTGCCGCACCTGCTTGCTCAGCACCTGGGCGACGCTGACTTCCGGCGGCGGCGGCGCGCCTTCCGGGGTCGCGGCCTGGCTGCCGCAACCCACGGCGGCCAGGGCGATGACGACGCTCGCGGTCAGCGCGAGCACGGAGAGTCCGAGGCCGGGTCGGCCGGAACGGACGTTGAAATGACTGGTGCTCATCGGGGGGTGGGTTCCTGGTTGGGATTCTTGGAGGTCAACGACTTGAGCAACGCGCGCGCGTCCTGCAAACAGCGTTGCGTTTTTTCGTCCGACGCGCTTTCCGGATCTTGCGCACAGGCGGAAACCGGAGCGGTCTTGGGCACGGTGTCGAAGCTGGTAGTGGGTGCAGCGCGCAGATCGTCGGTAGCGGTATCGGTAAGCGGAGGTTGGCTGGCGGGCGCGCCGGCATCGGCGCGGCTGGCGGGCGGCGAAGGGATGCGAATGCGCGGCGGCAGCACCGACGGCGACACGCCGCGCGCGGCGTAGGCCACGATCGGCCGCGGCGGCTCTTCGCTGATGTCGTGATCGATCAACGCCATCGCGCGTTGGCCGACCGACAAGGCGCTGGGCCATTCGGGGCAGGAATGGCGTTGGTTGAACTCGGTGCACACCGGCGTGTCCACGGCCAGCAGCTGCACCCGCACCGCCAGTTGCCGCGCCTCGTCGTGCAGCACGCGCGCGAGCATGCGCAACGCGGCCGCGCCGATCGAGCGGTGGCCGTAACCGGCCCACGGGTGCTCGCTGCCGGGACCGCCGACCAGCACGTAGGTGCCGCCGCGATCGTGTTCGGCCAGCAAGGGCAGCAAATGGCGCGCAGCGGCGAGGTGGGGGAGTAGATCCTCGTCCAGCTTGCGGCGCAGGAACTCGGCCGGGTTATCCAGCAGGCGGCCACGTTCGGCGCTGCCGCAGACCGCGGCGACCACGCCCGCAAGCGGGCGGCCGAGCTTGCGCAGGGCGCGGGCAAGCTTGGCCCCGGCCGCGTCGTTGGCGACGGAGCCGGCGATGGTGGTCAGGTCGGCGTGGGGGTAGCCGGCCTTGAGCGCCTTGAGTTCGCCTGCCTGACGGGCGACCGCGATGACCGGGCGGCCGCTGTCGATCGCGGCCTGCACGACCCCGCGGCCGACGCCGCCGGTGGCACCGAGTACAACCAAAGGGGCTTTCATTGTCCCGCTCCTGGGACTTTCTCTCCCACGACCGGGACGATGGCGTGACGCTTGTCATCCCGGGTGTAGTGGGCGAGCAAAGCACCGACCGCGGGCATCAGCAGCATGGCCGCAGGCAACGCGATGGTGAAGGCCAGCACCCAGGCCAGCATCCAGGCTTCTTCGGCGCCCTGGGCGAGGCCTTGGCGGAAAACGACCACAGCCAGCCCGATCAGGGCGGACATGGCCACCAACATCAAAGGTAGAAAGGCGAAACGGGCTTGGCGGGGGCTCAACATGGCGGGGGACCTCGTGTCGATCTGCGGCACAGAGTAGAGATGAGAACAGCACTTGATTAGCCCGCGATTAAGGGAATAATTGTCCCGGCAACGGTCCAATGTCCCTTCGGCCCCCTTGAATGGCCCAAGGGCGGCCCCTACGCAGAGAAGCAAGGGCGGTCCTGGAGACCCTGGAAGGGCTCCACCGCACTGGCGAGACGACGACGCTACTGTCGGCGCTTATCCGCGCGCACGTCAGTGGACGGGATCAACCAACGCCGGTGACAAGCGTCATCAGCGCCTGGAAGGTCGGAAGCGCAAGCTCAACGTCGGCGAACCAACACCGGCGCGACAGCCCGATTCCGATTCGCCGCCGCAGCTGCCCACGCATTCGCTCGACGCTTCAAATCCGAACTCGGCCGACTACGACACCGCCACACATCGCAATACCGGTATCCCTCGTTTCAGCGCACTCTTCCGCAACCGCGGGCGCGCGCGCCGTCTCTCTATCGATCCACTCTTCAGGAGGCCATCCCCCATGGCTCACGATCTCAACGACACCTTGATCTTCGTGAAGGTGGTCGAAAGCGGCAGCTTCATCGCCGCCGCGCGCGTGCTGCGCCTGCCCAAGACCACGGTCAGCCGCAAGGTGCAGGAACTGGAAACGCGCCTGGGCGCGCAGTTGCTTCATCGCACCACCCGCAAGCTCGGCCTGACCGAAGCGGGCAACATCTATTTCGAGCATTGCCAACGCATCGCCCGCGAGCTGGCCGAAGCCGAAAGCGCGGTCGGCCAATTGCAGGGCGGCCCGCGCGGCTGGCTGCGCATCACCGCGCCGTACTCGGTCGGCATCACCTGGATCGCGCCGCTGCTGGGCGAATTCCACGCCCGCCATCCGGAAGTGCGGGTGGAGATGAACCTCAGCAACGAAACCGTGGACATGATCGACAAGGGCATCGACGTCGCCCTGCGCGTCGGCGACCTGCCCGATTCGAACCTGATCAAGCGGCGCCTGGCGATCTTCCGCACCCAGATCTACGCCAGCCCGAATTACCTGGCCCGCCACGGCGAACCGCTGCACCCCGACGACCTGCGCCATCACCGCACCCTGGCGATGCCCAAGTCGCGCCGCAGCAACAACGAGTACGTGTGGACGCTCAGCGACGGCGAACGCACGGTCGACTACGTGGTCGACCCGGTGATGGTCGCCAACGACCCCGGCCCGCTGCGCGGCGCGCTGCTGTGCGGCGAAGCGCTGATGCTGGCCGCCGACGTCACCGTCAAGGCCTTCGCCGAACAAGGCTACGTCCAGCGCGTGCTGGCCGGCTGGACCGGGCCGGAGTACGAGTTCAATGCGGTGTTCCCGCGCGGGCAGGTGCAATCGCCCAAGGTGCGGGCCTTCGTCGACTTCCTGGTCGAACGGCTGAACTTCGACGCCGACTACATGCAGGTGCTGTGCCCGGACGCCAAGCGCTTCCGCAAGGCCTCGGAAGAAGCCGAAGCCGCCCTCGCCCACGGCCTGGCCAAGGAAGCCGGCGAACCGCGCACGATCGCGGTACCGGTGGTCGAAGCGATCGAGGCCATCGCCGAGGCGGTGGACAACCAGCGGCCGGGTAAGGCGACAAGAGTGGTTGCGGGCAAGCCGGGCGAGGCGGCGCCTTCGCGCAAGGACGATACGCCTAGCGATGAGGATGCGGCGTTGGTTTGAAGCCGGAGCATCCACCTGCGCTGGACGGGGTGGATGTTTCGAACGCTCTCTGCAGGAGCGACGAAGAACTGTCCCCCCGTCATTCCGGCGAAAGCCGGAATCCATTTTGATCTTGCTCTTGCTCGAAGCTCCTGACGGCAACAGCAACAGCAAAGTCAAAATGGATTCCGGCTTTCGCCGGAATGACGGGTGGGGGAGTTTCGAATAACGGGTGGGGAATCTGGTGGTTGCAGGGTATAGCGACAGCGCGGGCGCCTAGCGCTCCGCCAACCGCCACGACAACCCCGACACCCGCGCCGCATGCCGCGACAGCGCCAGCCGCAGCACCGTTTCGCTGCCGGCCAAGTGCAGCTCGCGCTTGGCCCGGGTCATGCCGGTGTAAAGCAACTCGCGCGACAGATGGCGCGCGTCCTGGCGCGGCAGTTGCAGCCAGACGCTGTCGAATTCCGAGCCCTGCGCCTTGTGCACGGTCATCGCGAACGCGCCGCTGTGGGCGGGCAGCGCGGACGGGTGGAACGCGCGCACGCCCTCGCTGCCGCCGGCGAACCACGCCACCGTCGCCGCGCCGGGCAATTCGCCGCCGTCGTCGCCGCGCGCGCGCAGGCACACGCCGATGTCGCCGTTGAACAAGCCGTGGCGGTAGCTGTTTTCGGTAATCAGCAACAAGCGTCCGTGGAAGTACGCCGGCCGATGCACGCCGGCCAAGGCCTCCTCGATCCGCGCATTCAACGGCGCCGCGCCCTGCCCGCCGTCGCGCAGCGCGGTCAGCAGGCGCAGTTGCGCGGCGCGTTGCAGGGCCTGGGCGGGATCGGCGGCGTCGCCGATCGCGCGCCACGCCGGCAACAAGCGCTCGCGCCCGGCGCCGGACAGCGGGTCGTGCACGTCTTCGTGGAAATGCACGCCGCTCAGGCCGCCCTCGCGCAGCAACGCCAACACGGTATCGGCGTCGCCGGCGCGGGTGGCTTCGGCCAGCGGGGCCAGATCCAGGCTGTCGGCCTGGCGGTAACCGCGGCGCAGATGCACGCGGTACGGGCTCAAGGGCATCGGATCGGCGCGCACCGGCAACGGCCCCAGCAAAGGCTGCAGACGCGCGGCCAGCGCCGCCGGTACTCCATCGTCGTCGCCGGCGGCATCGACGATCGCCGCGAGCACGTCGCCGGCTTCCACCGACGGCAGTTGGTCGCGATCGCCGAGCAGAATCAGGCGCGCGCCGTCGGGCACGGCTTCGACCAGCTTGCACATCAGCGGCAGATCGACCATCGAGGCTTCGTCGACGACGATGACGTCGAAGGCCAGGGGATGGCGCGCGTCGTGACGGAAGCGCGGGCTGTCGGGCACGCTGCCGAGCAGGCGGTGCAAGGTGCTGGCCTGGCGCGGCAAGGCTTCGCACCAGGCCGCATCGATGCCGTCGAGCGCGCCCAGCTGTTCGCCGGCCGCGCGCAGGCTTTCGGCCATGCGTTCGGCGGCGCGGCCGGTCGGCGCGGCCAGGGCGATGCGCGGCGGCGCGACGCCGTCGAGCTGCGCCTGCGCGATCAACAACACCAGCAAGCGCGCGATGGTGGTGGTCTTGCCGGTGCCCGGCCCGCCGGTGGCGAGCAACAGCGATTGCAGCAACGCCAACGCCGCCGCGCGCCCCTGGCGGTCGTCGTCGCGCGCTTGCGGAAACAGCGCGGCGAAGATCGGCGCCAGCGCGTCCAGATCGGCCGGCGGCGGCGCGAACGCGGCGATCCGGCGCAGGCCCTGGGCCAGGCGGCGCTCGTATTCGCGATAACGGCGCAGATACAGCAGGCCGCGTTCCAGCACCAGCGGCGCGGCGGCATCGGCGGCCTGCTCGGCGTCGGGCGTGGCGATCCAGCGCGAGTCGGCCAGTTGCGCTAACCACTCATCGCCGTCGGGCCATTCGATCGCCGCTTCGCTGAGCCACTGCGGGCTGCGCGGATCGAACGCGGCATGGCCGCGCGCGATCGCCTGCGAGGCCAGCGCGGCGGCAGCCAGCACCGTGTCGGGAGTGTCGCGATCGAGCCGGCGCAAGGCTTGCGCCAGCGCGTGATCGACCGTGCGCAGTGCGCCTTCGCGGTAGAGCGCGTCGAACAGGCTCATGCCGCCACTCCCTGTCCGGCGAACAAGGCATCGACCGCGTCGACCAGTTCGCGCGCCGGTTTGTCGGCGTGCACGCCGGCGCGCGGGTCCTCGCGGTTCAGGCCGCGGCAGAACAGATAACGCACGCCGCCGAAGTCGCGCGCGTAGTCGTAGCCCTCGCCCAGGCGGAAGCGCAACCAACGGTGCAGGGCGATGGTGTAGATCAGCGATTGCAGGGTGTACTCGCTTTCGTTCATCGCCCGCTCGACCTGGGCGGGGTCGTAGTCGGACAAACGGTTGGTCTTGTAGTCGAGCACGTAATAGCGGCCGTCGACGGCGTAGACCAGGTCGATCTTGCCGGTCATCAAACCTTCCAGACGCCGGCGCAGGCCGAACGCGCGTCGCTCGCGCAGCCAGCCGTGCGCGTGCAGCGTCGCCAGCAACGCGTCCACCGGCACCGATTCCAGCGCGAAGTGGAACTCCATTTCGTTGCGGCGCTCGCGCTCGGGCACGTCGCACAGGCGCGCGCCTTCGGGCAGCGCGGCGGTCAGGGTCATGCCGACCAGTCCGGTCAGCAGCGGCAGGCCGTCGTCGATGTCGGATTCGACATAGCCCTCCGCGCGCATCGCCGCGGCCAGCACCTGCGCGGCCTCGGCCGGCGCGGGTTGTTCGGGTTGCCAGTCGCGCCACGGGCCGAAGTCGACCCGTTCCAAGGCGTTGTGCACGACGTTGCCGAAGCGGCTGCCGGAATAGCGCGCATCGAACGGCGTCAGCGGCGCCGACGCGGTGTCCGGTTCGTCCTCGGCGCCGCGCTCTTCCGGCGCGGCCTGGGCGACGCCGCCGTCTTCGTTGGTGAGCTGAGTGAAGCTGTAGACCCACCAGTCGCGCGGCACCGCGCGGCGGGCTTCGCGCGCGGGCGGGACCGCGCCGGTGGCGATCGGCGGCAGCGGCGACGGCGGCGGCGGCAGCGGTGCGGCGTCGACGACGATGTCGCCTTGGTGGCCGCGCGCGAGCGCATCGACATCGCCGAGCATCGGCCACAGCGGCGAGGACTGGGCGAGGTACAGCGGCCCGGCGGCGATCCACAAGGCGTGGCGCGCGCGGGTCAGGCCGACGTACAGCAAGCGCGCGTCTTCGGCCTGCGCCTCCAGAGCGGAGCGTTCGCGCGCGACGCTCCACTCGGGAATATCGGCGTCCGCGCCGATCGCCTCGGTCTGCAATTGCAACACCCGGCCGTGGTCCGGATCCGGGTATTCGCACCAGCGGCCGCCGCGCGGTTCGCGGCCGATCGCCACGAACGGCAGGAACACCAGTCCGAACTCCAGGCCCTTGCTCTTGTGCAGGGTCAGGATCTGGACCCGATGCGCGTCCGACTCCAAGCGCAGTTGCTGCTTCTCGTCGCTGTCGTCGGCTTCGGCGATGCGCAGGCGCAGCCAATCGCGCAGGCCGTGCAGACCCAGCGAACGCGCGTCGGCCTCCTGCAAGGTTTCGCCGAGCTGCATCAGATTGGTCAGGCGGCGTTCGCCGTCGTTCAAGCCGAGCAGACGCGGCGCGTGTTCGGCGCACAGGTCGGCGATCAGGGCCAGCGCGCCATGGCGCTGCCAGCGCTCGCGCCACAGCAGCGCCTGCGCCTGCCAGCGGGTCTGCTCGTGCTCGTCGCCGGCCAGACGGGCGATGTCCGCGCCGTCCAGGCCGATCAACACCGTCGCCAGCGCCGCACGCAGACGGCCGCCGTCGCCGGGGTGCAGCAAGGCGTCGAGCAAGGTCAGGATGTCCATCGCCTGCTCGGTCGCGAACAAGCTGCGACGGCCGGCGGCGACCGCCGGGATGCCTGCGGCGATCAGGGCCTGCTGGATCCGCGCGGCTTCGTCGTGGCTGCGCACCAGCACGGCGATGTCGGCCGGTTGCACGGCGCGGCCCTGGATGGTGGCGCGGCCTTCGCGCGCATCGCCCAGCCAGGCGTGGATCGCGGCGACGCAGGCGCGCGCGGCGAGTTCGCGCGATTCCGGCGCGCTCCATTCGGCTTTCTTGCGTTCGTCCGAGGGCGGCGGCAGCGCGCGCACGGTCAGCGCCGGCGCGTCGGCGCCATCGCGCTGCAAATCCGCATCGACCACCGCACCGCCGGCCTCGACTTCGCGGAAGCGGATGCGCGGATCGACGAAAGCGGCCTCGCCGGCTTGCGCGTAAAGGGCCGAGACCGCGCGCAACACCGCCGGGCGCGAACGGAAGTTGTGCTCCAGCGGCGGCGCCGGTTCGGCTTGCGCGGCGGCCGACAAATAGGTGTGCACGTCGCCGCCGCGGAAGCCGTAGATCGCCTGCTTGGGATCGCCGATCAGGAACAGCGCGTGCGCGCCGAAGACGCGCTGGAAGATCGCCCACTGGCGCGGGTCGGTGTCCTGGAATTCGTCGACCAAAGCCACCGCGTACTGCGCGCGCAGACGCTGCGCCAAAGCCTCGCCGTGCTCGCCTTGCAAAGCGTCGGCGACCTCGGCGATCAGATCGTCGAAGCTCTGCACCCGGCGGGTGCGCTTGAGCTCGCTCAGACGCGCGCGCGCGGCCTCGCGGACGCGGTGGACCATCGCCACCTGTTGCCCGGCCAGCCATTGCGCGCGTTGTCCGGCGCGGTCCAGGTAGGTCGCCACCGCGTCGAACAAGGGCGAACTCGGCGTCGCCGCTTCCTTGCCTTTGTTGGTCTTGGCCGCCAACGCGGACGGAGTCAGTTTTTCCAGGCGCGGGTCGGGCGCTTGCGCGGGATCGTCGTTGCGGCACCACTGATCCAGCGCCGCCCACAACTCGGCGGGCAAGTTCGCGCGGTAGCTGTTGCCGTTGAGCGTCTTCGCCGCGATCGCCGCGTCCAGGCGCGCCAGCGCGTCCTCGCCGTGCTCGCGGAAACTCGCGCGCAGCGCTTGCCCGGCCTGGAGCAACGCCGGCAGCGGATCGGCCGACAGCGGCGGCGCCGGCGGCAACAACCGCGGCGTGCGCAGCAGCGCGCCCAGATCGGACGCCAACGCGGACGGACCGCCCGGCCATTGCAGCGACAGCAATTCGGCGTCGCCGGTTTCGTTGCCGAACGCGCGCCACAGGTCGACCGCGATCTCATCGATCAACTCGCGTTCGCTGCCGATCATTTCCGGCGCCGCGAACGGCTGCCCGGTTTCCAGCGCATGCTCGCTCAGCACCCGCGCGCAGAAGCCGTGGATGGTGACCACCGCGGCCAGGTCGATCTCGCGCGCCGCGCGTTGCAGGCGCAGGCGCAGCGCCGCGGCGCCTTCGACCTGGCGCTGCGCGTCGACCAACTCGCGGGTGATCGCGCGCTCGGCATCGTCGTCCTGCGCCGGCAAGGCCGGATCGTCGGCGGCGATGCGCGCGGCCAGCAGCAGGCGCCGGCGCAGACGCTCGCGCAGTTCCTGGGTGGCCGCGTCGGTGAAGGTGACGGCGAGAATGTCGCTGACGTTCAAACCGCGCTCGATCACCAGCCGCGCGACCAGGGTGGCGAGGGTATAGGTCTTGCCGGTGCCGGCGCTGGCCTCGATCAGGCGCAGGCCGTCCAGCGGCAGGTCGAGGAACGGGTCGCGGCCGGCGCTCATGCTTCGCCGTCCTCGTCGCGGCCATGCACGACCGCGTCGAATACGCGCTTGGCGATCGCGCGGAATTCTTCGCCAAGCTCCGGATCGGCGAACGGATCGCGCCCGCGCAGCGCCAGCCGCACGCCGGGCGGACTGGCCTCGCCCCAACTGCGCGCGCTGCCGTGCCATTGACCCTCGGCCTTGCCCCAGCCGTCCTTGTTCTGCGCGGCCGCTTCGTACCACAGCCAACCGGCGCGCGGCAGGAACGGCAGCGGCATGCGCAGGCCGTAGTCGCGCAAGCGCAGCAAACCGCGCAGCGCGTTCTTGGCCGCGCGCGGGCTCAGCGGCGGACGCAGATGCGGGCCGGGCCCGTCGGCGGCCTGGGCGAACTGGGCCAGCGGGCGCGGATCGCCGAGTGCGGACAACACCAGCCAATCCAGGCCGTGGGCGATCTGCGAAGGCCCGTGCAAAGTATCGAAGCGCAACCGGGCCAAGCCGCCGGGATACACATCGTCGAGCCGGCCGAGCAGGCGCGCATCGCCCAGGTCGACCTCGAACGGCAACGCCTGCGGCTCGCCGCCGCGCCAGCGCGCGAACGCATCGGCGTAGGGGCGCACTTGCGCCAGCAGCGCATCGAGTTGGCGCCGTCCCAGCGGCCCGCTCGGCAGCAACGCGCGCGCGCGCAACGACGCCTGCAAGCGTTCGCGGTCGATCGCGCCGCCATCGCCGGCTAACAGATCCTCGAACACCGCGCGCTGCAATTGCTGGCGGAACAAGCCCGGGCCCGGCAGCACCAGCGGTTCGACATCCTCAGCCTCATCGGCTTCTTGCGGCAGTTTCAGGCCCAGGCGTTGGCGCAGGAACGCGCTGGGCGGATCGCGCAGGAAACCGCGCAAGTCCTGGTAGTCGATAACGCCCGTCTCATCGGCTTCGGCCTGCGCCTGCGGCGGCAGCGGATCGCGCAGCCACGGCCCCGGTTCGCCGCGCAATGCGCGCGCGCCGGCCTCGACCGCCGGCCGCCATTCGCCGCGATAACTGAAACGGCGCGGCTCGCCTTCGCCTTGCGCGTCGGCGCTGGCGCCGAACGCGGCCGGCGCGAACGGCTGCAAGGGTTCGCGCACGGTGAATTGCGCGCGCACCCGCGCCGGGTCGGCGTGATAGCGGGCGATGGTGTCGAGCAGTTCCGAAACCAGGCTGGAGGGTTCGCGCTGACTGCCGTCGCGCGGATCGGCGCCGAGGTAGCTCAGATAGAACGTGTCCGAGGCGGCGGCGAACAACTGCAGGAACAAGAAGCGGTCGTCGTCGCGCAAGGAGCGGTCGCCGTGGCGGCGCGCGGCGGTGCCCAGTTCGGCGGCCAGACGGTTGAGGCCGCCGGCGGGATCGCGGCGCGGGTAGTCGCCGTCGTTCATGCCGAGCAGGCAGATCGCGCGGAACGGAATCAGCCGCATCGGCACCATCCGGCCGAAGCTGACCCCGCCGGTGAGCAGCGGCGCGCGGGTGTCGGCCTCGGCCAGGGCGGCGCGGAAATGCGCGCGCACCACCTCCGGCGGTACGGTGCCGTCGAAGCCAGCGCGGAGGGAATCGGCGGCGAAGCTTTCGATCAGCGTGCGCAAGCGTTCCAAGGTGCGTTGATCGGCGGCCTCGCGCGGGCGCTCGGGCAGCAGCGCGCGCAGCAGGCCGAGCAGGCGGTCGGCCCATTGCGCCGGGCTCAGGTCCGCGGCGAGCCCGCGCTCGAAACGCGCCAGCACCCGCAGCAGGCGGATCAACGCATCCAGCGCGTCGAGCGAGGCGCCTTCGAGTTCGGAGTAAGGCGCGATGCCGGCGACCGTATCGGCCGCCGCGCCGTCGTCGCCGCCCATGGCGTGACCGATCAGCAAGCGGTCCAGCGCAAAGGCCCAGGTGTAGGCGTCGTCGCCGGGCGCGTCGTGGCGGCTGCGGTGGGCCGCGTCGATGCCCCAGCGCGCGCCGGCATCGCCCAGCCATACGCGCAGGCGCTCCAGGCCGGCGCTGTCCAGGCCGGCTTGATCGGCGATCGCCGGGGTCGCCAGCAAGTCGAGAATTTCGCTCAGGCCGAAACGCGACACCGGCAGGGCGAGCAGGCGCAGGAACACTTCGGCCAGCGGTTCGGCGGCGAGCGGGCTGACGTCGGCCAAGGCGTAGGGGATGAAGCCCGGCCGGCCCGACAGACCGCCGAACACCGCGGCGATGTGCGGCGCGTACGGATCGATGTCGGGCGCCAGCACCGCGATCTCGCGCGGTTGCAGCGGCGGATCGAAACGGCGGCCCTCGGGCGAATCGCGGTCGAGCAAGGCCTGCAGTTGATCGTGCAGCACCTGCACTTCGCGCAGGCGGGTGTGGCAGGCGTGGACTTGCACGCTGGCATCGGTGCGATCGAGCGACTGGCGCCACGGCACTGCGGGCAGCGCGCGCCGGTGCAGCAGATCGCGTTGCAGACGCTGCAGCAGGCTGTCGCGCGAGGGATCGTCGTGGCGGCTGTCTTCCGGATCGGCGTACGCGGCGATCTCGCCGGAGGGATGCACCACTTCATAACCGCCCAGCACCGCCATGAAATCGCGGCCGGCCGCGCCCCAGGCTTGCAGCAGCGGGTTGTCGTCTTCGCCGAACGCAGCCGCTTCGCCCTGGCGCAGGCGCTCGGCCAGGCTGCCCAGATCGCCCCAGTATTTGCGCGTCGGCGTGGGCAGATAGAAATGCAGGCTGCCGGCCAGGGCCTGGGTGGCGATCACCCGCAGCACGTCGGGCGAGATATTGAGCGTGGCGAAGGCGAACACGCGCGGCGGCAGCCCGCGCGGCGGCGCGCTGTCGTCGGCGCCGAAGCGGCGCAGGTAGTCGTCGATCCGGCGCGCGCGGTAGCGGCGGCCGGCGGCGACGCGGCGCCACAGCGCGGCCTGGGCGTCGTTGCGATCGCGACCGGCGTCCCAGGCCAGCAGCCAATCGCGACGCCAGGCTTGGTATTTTTCGAACAGCGAGGCCAGTTCGCCCGACAGCGACCAGGCCTTGATCGGATCGTCGCCGTCCAGGTACGCCCGCAGCGGCGCCAACGCCGGCTCGCGCAGCGCCGCGGGTTGCGACAGGTTGGCGTAGACGCGCCAGCGCAGCGCGGCCGCGTCCAGATCGTCCTCGCGCGCGGCCTCGCCGTCGGCTTCGTTGGCGTCGAGCGCGCGCTGGACGAATTCGCCGGGGGTGAGGAATTCCAGATTGGCGGCGATGCCGTGCGCCTGGGCCAGGGTGGCTTGCAGCCAGCGCCGCATCGCCACTTGCGGGATCAACACCGTGTCCGGCGCCAGCAGCGCCTGCCCGGGCGCGGGCGTGCGCAGTTCCTGCGCCAGCAATCCGGCCAGCACGTCCAGCGCATTGGAATGGTAGAGACGGAAATCGGGGCGCGCGGGCATTCGGACATCTTGCCGTATGCGCGCGGTGGGTGCCGGGGTGTGGTGTGGCGGAAGCAAGAGCAAATCCCCCCTGCCCCCCTTTTTCAAAGGGGGGAACGCGTCTTTGGGGGAGTGCGCGCGCATCGTGTGGGCGCGTGGCTTGGTGTGGCCGAAGCCACGCAGCCACAAGATCGCCTCGCAACTCCCACCAGCGTTCCCCCCTTTGAAAAAGGGGGGCCAGGGGGGATTTGCTTTTGCTCCCACCAGCCACCGAACTTAAACCCGCTTTAATCGCCCCCCACCACACTCGTCCCAGCCACCGCCCCGCACAACCAAGCCAAGGCCGCTAAGCTGCGACAATGCCCCACGCTCCCACCCTGTTCAGCCTCGCTGCGCCAAGCTGCGCCGTTTTGCAGCTTCCGCTTCCCCGCTGGTCCCGCACCGGATGCCTTCCCGCATGACGACGCCATCGCCCATCGTCCGCTTGACCGACCTGCGCCTGGACCGCGGCGGCCGCAGCGTGCTGCGCGGAATCAATCTGTCGGTGCCGCGCGGCAGCATCGTCGCCGTGCTCGGCCCGTCCGGCAGCGGCAAGTCCACCTTGTTGTCGGCGCTGACCGGCGAGCTGGCGCCGGCCGCGGGCAAGGTCGAGGTGTTCGGCCAACAGGTGCCGCAGAACCAACGCGAACTGCTCGAGCTGCGCAAAGGCATCGGCGTGCTGCTGCAAGGCAACGGCCTGCTGACCGACCTGACCGCGGCCGAAAACGTGGCCCTGCCCCTGCGCGCCCACACCAAGCTGCCGCCGGCGGTGATCCGCCGCCTGGTGCTGATGAAACTGCACGCGGTCGGCCTGAGCGCGGCCGCCGACGCGTTCCCGCGCGAGCTCTCCGGCGGCATGGCCCGCCGGGTCGCGCTGGCGCGCGCGCTAGCGCTGGACCCGCCGCTGATGATCTACGACGAACCGCTGACCGGCCTGGACCCGATTGCCTCGGGCGTGGTCATGAGCCTGGTCCGCCGGCTCAACGACACCCTCGGCCTGACCAGCATCGTGGTCACCCACCACGTCCACGAAACCCTGCCGGTGGCCGACCACGCCATCGTCATCGCCAACGGCGGCATCGTGTTTTCGGGCACGCCGGTCGAACTGGAACACAGCAGCGACCCGCTGGTTCGCCAATTCCTGCGCGGCGAGCCCGACGGCCCGATCGGCTTCGACGCCGCGCCGCGCACCTCGGAGGCCGCCTGATGCCCTTCATTGAAGCGACCCGCTCGCTGGGCCGCGCCGGCCTGTTCTCGCTGTCGGTGCTGCGGTCGTCCAAGCCGACGATGGACCTGTTCCGCGAGCTGATCCGCGAAATCTACAAGATCGGCGCACGTTCGCTGCCGATCATCGCCGTTGGTGGCGCGTTCGTCGGACTTTCGGTGACTCTGCTGGGCTACCGCGCACTCGATACTTACGGCGCGGCCAACCAGGTCAGCGCGATGCTCGGTCTGGGCCTGTACCGCGAACTCGGCCCGGTGCTGACCGCGCTGCTGTTCATCGGCCGCGCCGGCAGCTCGATCGCCGCCGAATTGGGCCTGATGCGCGCCACCGACCAGATCACCGCGCTCGGCCTGATGGCGATCGACCCGGTCGGCAAGGCGGTGGCGCCGCGGTTCTGGTCGGCGGTGCTGTGCGTGCCGCTGCTGACCGGCTTCTTCTGCAGCTTCGCCATCGCCGCCAGCTACTTCGAGTCGGTGCACGTGATCGGCCTGGAGGCCGGCACGTTCTGGCAGGTGCTCAAGGACAGCGTGGATTTCCACAACGACTTTTTGATGGCGTTCGTGAAGTCGGCGGTGTTCGGCGGGACCGCGGCGCTGGTCGCGGCCTACGTCGGTTTCCATGCCGAACCGACCATCGAAGGCACCTCGGTGGCGACCACCCGCGCGGTGGTCAACGCTTCGTTGCTGGTGCTGATGTTCAACTTCGTGATGTCGGCGTTTTTGTTCAAGTAACCCTGCTGTTCCCTTCTCCCGCTTGCGGGAGAAGGTGCCCGAAGGGCGGATGAGGGCCCGAGTGAGGTCGAACCGCGAAATCCGCGCGCCCTCACCCCAACCCCTCTCCCGCTCCGCGGGAGAGGGGCTTCAGATTCGCGACACGCTTACCGTTCCAGACATACCGTTCCCACAGCCGCGTTGATCCGCGCGGGCTTTATCCCCAAGGTGATGCCATGTCCGTCCGCAGTCCCCGTATCGAATTCGCCGTCGGCGCGTTCTTGCTGCTCGCCCTGGCTTCGCTGCTGGTGTTGGCGATCGCCTCCACCAACGGCAAGTTCGGCTTCGGCGGCGACAGCTATCAGGTCACGGCCAAGTTCACCACCATCGGTGCGCTGCGGCCGAACGCGCCGATCAAGATCGGCGGCGTCACCGTCGGCCAGGTCTCGGACATTTCGCTGGATCCCAAGAGCTTCCGCTCGGTGGTGACCCTGTCGATCTACAACCGCTACAACAACCTGTCCGCCGACACCTCCGCCGGCATCTTCACCAGCGGCCTGCTCGGCGAAAGCTATATCGGCCTGGGCCCGGGCGGCGATCCGGACACGCTCAAGCCCGGCGATGAGATCTACCTGACCCAACCGGCCGTCGACCTGATCCAACTGGTCGGCAAGTACATGTTCAGCGGCGGTGGCGCACAAGGCGGCAACAGCGGCGGCGCCGCCAAGCCGGCCGACGCCGACGTCCCCGACTACCTCAAGGGCGAAGCCGCCCCCTCCGACGAGAGCAAGAAATGAAGCGCATCCTGACCGCCACCCTCCTCGCCTCGGCGCTGATCGCCGGCGCGCCCTCCCTGGCCCTGGCCCAGGCCACCGCCGCTCCGGGCCAGGCCACGCCGGCCGCCGGTTCGCCCAGCGCGATGGTGCTGAGCAACAGCACCCGGATCCTGTCGACCCTGGAATCGCGCCGCGCCGAGTTCAGCAAGAACCGCGCCGCGCTCAGCGAGTTCATCACCACCGAATTCAACACGGTGTTCGACCGCGACTACGCCGCGCGCCTGGTCCTGGGCACCCACGGCCGCGGCGCCGCCGACAGCGACGTCAAGCTGTTCGCCGACGCCCTCACCGGCAGCCTGATGCAGCGCTACGGCTCGGCCCTGCTCGACTTCAACACCCGCCTGCAGGTCCGGATCAAGTCCGAGACGCCGCTGCGCGGTGGCGCCATCGTAAAAGTCTCCAGCGAGTTCCTGCGCCAGGGCGGCGAGCCGATTCCGGTCGACTACCTGCTGCGCAAGAACGGCGCGCAGTGGAAGGTGTTCGACGTGATGGTGGAAGGCGTCAGCTTCGTGCAGACCTTCCGCAATCAGTTCGACACCCCGCTGAGCCAGAAGTCGATCGCCCAGGTCGCCGCCGACATCAAGGCCGGCAAGCTGCAGGCGCAGGCGAGCGGCAACTGAGATGAGCGCCGCGAGCGTGCGCAAGGACGGTGAGGCGTTGCTGTTCGCCGGCGCGCTGGATCGCGCCGCGGTCGCCGCGCTGTGGCCGCAGGCGCGCGCGCTGACCGCCGGCGTGCGCCGGTTCGACCTGAGCCAGGTCGAATCGGTCGACAGCGCCGGTCTGGCGCTGCTGGCCGAACTGGCCACGCAGGCGCCCGGCGTGGCCGTGACCGGCGATCCCGCCGGTCTGGCCGAGCTGCGCGCGGCCTACCGGCTCGATGCCTCGCTCGGTTTCGGCAGCTGACGCCGTTGACCCACCCTCACGGCGACCGCCGTCGCATAACCCCGATCGTTGCGGTCGCCGACGCCCACGGACGTGAACTGGCCGCCCCCACCGTTGTCCTGGAAGACTAGACTGCAACCATGCGCCCCCACGCACTCCCCTTAGCGCTGGCCCTGGCCCTGACCGCGCTGCATTCCGTTCCGGCCCTCGCCTTCGAGGCGACCCCGGCTCCCGCGACAGCGCTGCAACCGGCGCAGGCCGATGCGGCCCAAGCCGCAATCGTCGCCGAACCGCTGGCGATCGAGACCGTGCCGACGGCGAACGCCGCCGAGCCGCTCGAATCGACCCAGCTCGCGGTGCAGACCGATTCGGCCGTGGCCCTGGCCGCGGCTGGCGTGCACACCGACGCAGAACCGCTCAGCGCGGCGCCGATCCAGGCCGCGCCGGCCGACACCGTCGCCGCGACCGAGCAGGAAGCGACCGCGCTCGACGTCACCCAGACCCTCGACGGCCTGGCCCTGAGCCCGCTGTCGCTGGACTACGCCCTGGCCCAGATCGATCCCGCCTCGGCCCCGCCCAGCAGCGGCACGGTCGATCCGACCGCCACGCCCGACCCGCGCACCGACGCCGAACGCGATTTCGACGACATCTACGGCGTGCAGAGCTACGACCCGGTCGCCGATCCCACCCTGCCGGCCCCGGCCAACGTGCCCGGCGCCTACGACCCGTGGGAGAAGTACAACCGCCGCATGCACCGCTTCAACCTCGCGGTGGATCGCGGCGTCGCCCGGCCGCTGGCGCGCGCGTACTCGAAAGTCGTGCCGCGTCCGATCCGTCTGGGCGTGAGCAACTTCTTCAACAACCTCGGCCAGCCGGTGTCGATCCTCAACGCGCTGCTGCAGGGTAAGCCCAAGCAGGCGCTGCAGTCGTTCGGCCGTTTCGCCCTCAACACCACCCTGGGCATCGGCGGCATTTTCGATCCGGCCACCGCGGCCAAGCTGCCCAACCGCAGCGAAGACTTCGGCCAGACCCTGGGCGTGTGGGGCTGGAAGCGCTCGCGCTACGTCGAGCTGCCGTTCTTCGGCCCGCGCACCGTGCGCGACACCTTCGGCATGGTCGGCGACGCGCCGCTGAGCCCGCTGCGCCAGATCGAACGCGACCGCATCCGCATCCCGCTGCAGGGCCTGCAACTGGTCGACGTGCGCGCGCAGCTGCTTCCGCTGGACAGCCTGCGCGACGGCGCCGAGGACGAGTACGCCCTGGTCCGCGACTCCTGGACCCAGCGCCGCGATTACCAGATCTTCGGCGACCGCATGGAAAAGAACGGCGAAACCCAGCTGCCGGAGTATCTGCAGGACGACAGCAACCCGAGCGTGCCGGCCGATGCGATGCCGATGATGCCGACCGACGGCACCGGCGTGCGCTGATCGCGCGCGGCCCCGTCAGGCAACCCCAGACACGAACGGCCCGGACGCGAGTCCGGGCCGTTTTGTTTGTCGCGCACAATCGCTAGGATGCTCTGGCGCAGCGCGCATCCACGCCCGCTACGCCAACGCAAGGACTGCGCATGAAGGCATCGACCGGGATCGGGCGAACATCGAAGGCAAAACTGCCGCCCAGCTGCGGCCACGCGGACGGCCGGCGTCGCGCCGGACTCGCTAGCGGACCGCAAGCACGGAGCGGCCGATGAAAGGGCTCGATCCGCTGGTCGAACGCCGCCTCTGGAACGTCACCCTGGCGTTCATCGCCTTCGCCCTGTACATCGCCGCGGGCCTGGCATGGTTCGGCCCGTACACGCGTCGCGAGAACATCAGCACCTGGATCGGTGCGTTCTTCATGCTGGCGATGGTTTATGAAATCGGCCTGAAAATCTATTTGAGCGGCCGTCGCAAAACCGCCGTGGCGGCGTTTCTGCTGCCGGGGTTGTTGTTGCTGATCGGCTCGGCGGCGCGGGCGATCCACGCGCTGTTCTACTAGCTCGCCGGATCCTGCGCGCGCTCGGCTTGCTCCGGCGCCGGCAACCCCGCGGCGCCTTCGATCGGCGCCGGCCCGTCGGGAGCCAGATCGTCCGCACTGTCCTCATCGGCCGACAACTCCACCAACTTCGCCGGCAAGGCCTTGTTCGGCTTCACGCCCATGTCGCGCAGCATCTCGGCCTGACGGATCACGTTGCCGCGGCCGCGCGCCAGCTTGTCGCGCGCGGCCTCGAAACTGGTTTGGGCGAGCTGCAACTGCGCGCCGGCCTTGTCCAGATCGGCCACGAACGCCGCCAACTTGTCGTACAGCGCCGCGCCGCGCTTGGCGATTTCCTGCGCGTTGCGGTTCTGCGCCTCTTGCCGCCACAGGTGCGCGACCGTGCGCAGCACGAACAGCAACGTCGACGGGCTCACCACCAGCACGTTGCGCTGCCAGCCGTCCATAAACAGGTTGCGGTCGTGGGTCACCGCCAACATGAAGGCCGGCTCCACCGGCACGAACATCAGCACGAAATCCAGCGAACGCAGGCCGTACAGATCCTGGTAGCGCTTCTCCGAGAGCCCGCGCATGTGCTGCCGCACCGATTCGACATGACGCTTGAGCGCGCGCCCGCGCACTTCATCGTCTTCGGCGCTGGCGAACTCCTCGTACGCGGTCAGCGAGACCTTGGAGTCGATCACCAGGTGGCGATCCTCGGGCAAGTGCACGGTCACGTCCGGCCGGCGTTCGCCGTCCTCGGTGCCGTGACTCTCCTGCACGTCGTATTCCTCGCCCTTGCGCAGGCCGGCCGATTCCAGCACCCGCTCCAGGATCAACTCGCCCCAGGCGCCCTGGGCCTTGCTCGACCCCTTGAGCGCGGTGGTGAGGTTCTTGGCGTCCTCGCTGAGCGACTGATTCAAGGCCATCAACTGCCGCACCTGCTCGCCCAGCGCGGTGCGGTCGCGGGTTTCGTTGTCGTAGACGGTTTCGACCTTGGCCTGGAATTCGGCGAGCTTGAGCTGCAGCGGGTCGAGCAGCTGGCCCAGGTGGCTGCGGTTCTGTTCGGTGAAGCGCTTGCTCTTTTCTTCCAGGATTTCGTTGGCCAGGTTCTTGAACTGGCTGCTGAGTTCGTCGCGCACGTCCTTGAGCTGGGCGATCTTTTCCTGCGCCTGGCCGCGCTCGGCTTCGAGCTGGGTGTGCAGGCGGCCGGCCTCGACCGTGCGCCGGCTCAACTCGGCGGCGACCGCATCGCGCTCGCGTTCGAGTTGTTCGAATTCCAGGCGCAGGCGTTGCAGCGCTTGCTGTTCTTTGTCCAGTTCCGCGCCGGTACGGCCGATGCTTTCGCGCAGCAGACCGCTGTCGCGCTGCAACTGATTGCGCAGCGCCTCGGCCTCGTCCAGGCGCGCGAGCAATTCGGGAATGCGCGCGCTGCGCTCGAGCAATTGCGCGCGCTCGGTGTTGGCCGCGTTCAATTGCGCGCCCAGCTCCGCCCGCGCCGCTTCCAGCGCGCGCGCCGAACTCGCTCGCGCCAGCAACCAGGCGAGCGCGGCGCCGATCAGCGCGAAAACCAGGGCGATCACAACAACGGTCGGCGACATCGAAGACTCAGGGAACGTGCGGAAGAAAGGCCGTTCCGTGGCCGGACGCCCGGATCAGGCGCTGGGAAGACGAACACGGATCGCGTGCCTAGTCTAAGCGTCCAGTCTAAGCGGGTGAGTCTCAGGCCCTGAGACGGGCGCCCGCGGGCGCCGACGGGTGCGGCGAACGCGGCAACGCTGCGCACACACCGCTCCTACCCGCACCTGCCGTCATCCCCGCGAAGGCGGGGATCCAGGGCTTCATCCAGACCGCCCTTCCAACCGCCCAGCAAAGGGCGATGCCGGTCACAAAAGACCATAAGACCACCCCCACCGAGTTCCATACGGCACAGGATCGGTCGCGGCGACTGTGCCAATCTTGCTCAATCAACCGCCCGGCGCTCGCCGGAGCGCGCGCAAGGAACGCAGCCATGAACCTGCAAGATCCCAGGCTCTACGCCGACCCGCGCGGCGTCTGGCGCGACGACGGCGCCGGCCGCGTCCACGGCATCCGCTGGCACGACATCGACGGCATCGACGGCTATGCGATCGACGCGATCGACCGCAAGCTGGTATTCGTCGAACTCGGCACCGCCGCCGGCGAGCGCCTGGAGCTGCGTACCGATTGGCCCGGCTATCGCGAAGTCGCCACCGCCTTGAGCGTGCACTTGCCTGGTCTGGACGTGGAAGCGCTGCGCCGGCTCGAGCAGGCGCGGCCGGAGGATCCGCCGGCGGTGTTGTGGTGGAAGGATTGAGCCCAGCCCTGATCGACCCGCATCGCTCCGGCGTATTGCCAGCCGCGCGACCGGCCGCCTAGGCTGCGAGAACCCACTCGGGCCACCAAGGACTGCCGGCCGTGAATTCATCGTCTTCCCGATCCTCGAATGAGGACGCTCGCGGCCGCGATGCTCGTGCACCCTCATTGCGCAGGTCGCTGTTGTTCGCCGCGTGCATCGCATTGTCGGCATCGCTTGCGGTCGCGGTCACGGCGTTGAAACCCAATGGATTGAAATCCGATTCGTTCGCCGAATCCACCGGGCCGGCGCGTGTGGCGACGGCCGCCGAACAGCGCGCGATATTGATCGCGGTCGTCGAGCACCGGCAACCCGAGTGGTTCCCGAGATCGGATGCCCGCGGGGCACCGCTTCACTTCTCTCTTGAGGACGTCACCGTGGCGGTTTGCGCCAACCCGAGGCGAAGCCAGAAGCGCTGTAGGGAGGTACCGCCGCAATCGGCCGAAACTCTGAGAGGCGTGGGCAGCTTGTCCAACGTGCTGGTCGACGCCTTGCCGCGCTTCAATGCCGGGCAACAACCACTGGACAACCAGAATGTGCCCGGCATCCTCCCGATAGACCATCGACGCGTCGCGGCGATCTCGGGTATCGACTTCTGGCCGGAGTTCCACAAAACCTTCCCACAATCCGCCGGCATACTCCGGATCAGTCGAGCCGTCGTCTCCTCGCGCGGCGATCACGCATTGATGTATGTAGCCAGGTCCTATGGAAATTTGGGCGGTGAAGGCGGACTGGAATTGCTCGAACTACGGCAAGGACGATGGAGAGTCATCGGTCACGTCGGTTTGTGGATGAGCTAAGCGCTTCGGTTGAAACCAAAAATGCGACTCAACCCGGATCGAGCCGCAACGGCCCATGCGTTCGCCAGCCGCGCGCACGGCCGTCCAGGCAGCTGGGACCCCACTCGGGCCAACTAAGGAGTGCCGGCCATGAATTCTCCGTCTTCCTCGAACCAGGACGTCCGCAGTCGCGATCCTCGCGGCCCGTCGCTGCGAAGATCGCTGTGGTTCGCCGCATGCATCGCATTGTCGGCATCGCTTGCCGTCGCGGTCTCATTGAAGCTCGATGCATTCGCTGCATTCGCCGCAACCATCGGATCGCCGCGCGCGGCGACGGACGCGGAACAACGCGCGATTCTGATCGCGGCTGTCGAACATCTGCAGTCCGCCGACCGGGCGCAATACTTCGGCGCTAATGCAGAACAGCGCGACATCATCCTCGAAAACGCCACGGTCGCCATCTGCGCCGAGCGTGAGCAAAGCCGGCGACGCTGCAGCGAATTGCCATCGGGGCCGGACGAAGCCTCCGAAACTCACGATCTGATCGACCGCCGTCTGGCCACGAAGCTGATCGGTGCGTTGCGGGACGTCAATCTCGCGCGCCAACCGCTGGACAATCGGTCGATTCCCAACACCGTTCCGGTCGACCGCGAGCGCGTAGCGGCCATGTTCACGTCGATGAGTTTTTGGCAGGACCTGCAGCGCGAATACCCGCAAGCCGACGGCATTCTTCGGATCGGCCGGCCGGTGATATCGGCGCGTGGCGACCGGGCGTTGCTGTATGTCGAGACGCATTCCCGCCTGTCGGGCATACACTCGCAGATGGAACTGTTCGAGCTGCGGAAAGGGCGCTGGAAGTACGTCGGCGTTGTTGGTTATAGCCTACAGATCATCAGCTGAAAGGCCAGGCCGACCGATGCGACTGATCGACCAACGCGACTGGGCCTGGACCCTGTACGCCGACGGCGAGCGACGCTATCTGTCGGTGCTGTGCGGGACGATCGCGATGTACGAGCTCACCCTGGAACTCGATGCCGGCGAACGCGCGCGGATCGGCGAGCCGGGATTTTTGGATGGGTTGGCGCGCGAGGTGTCGTATCGGCCGGACAGTTACAAGCCGCGGCATGTGGCGGGGTTTCAAGCGCCGACGTAAACCCCACCCCGCACCGCAATCAGCCCCCTCTCCCGCTTGCGGGAGAGGGTTGGGGTGAGGGCAGCTCAAGCTCGCGACGAATTTCAACGCAAGCACGCGCCTTCGGCGCGCCCTCACCCTAGCCCTCTCCCGCAAGCGGGAGAGGGGACTTACAACCAACTCAGTCGAGAACGCGGCAAAACACCGCCTTCAAATACCGCGACTCCGGCACCTGCGCCAGCCACGGATGATCCGCGCCCGCGCCGGACACCTTCAACACCTGCACCGTGCGCCCGGCGTAGAACGCGGCGCGGCGCAGCATGTCCAGGAACTGGTCCTCGCTGACCAGACCGGTGCACGAGAACGTGGCGAACAAACCGCCCGGTTTGACC
This sequence comes from Pseudomonas sp. CGJS7, assembly GCF_036961695.1. Taxonomy (NCBI): domain Bacteria; kingdom Pseudomonadati; phylum Pseudomonadota; class Gammaproteobacteria; order Pseudomonadales; family Pseudomonadaceae; genus Pseudomonas; species Pseudomonas sp. CGJS7. Next base: position 91,901 of record NZ_JBAMDI010000015.1, read on the forward strand.
ACGCTCAGCGCCAGCTTGTTCATGTCCAGGTACTTCTTCAGCGCGGCGATCACCTGCTCGCGGTCGCGGGTCATCTTGGCCGGATCCAGGATCACCACGTCGAAGCGCTCGCCCGAGTTACCCATGTCGCGCAGGTACGGGAAGATGTCGGCCTGGACGAACTTGACGCTGGCGCCGTTGAGCTTGGCGTTGCCCTTGGCGATGTTGATCACGTCCGCGTCGATGTCCACGCCGATCACTTCCTCGGCGCCGCGGACCTTGGCGTAGACGCCGAAACCGCCGGTGTTGCAGCACAGGTCCAGCACCCGCTTGCCGGCGACCTGCTGCGACAGCCATTCGCGGTTCTCGCGCTGGTCGGCGAAGAAACCGGTCTTGTGCGCGCCGGCCGGATCGGCGCGGAACTTGACCCCGTATTCGGTGATGGTCGCCGGCGGCACCGCCTCGGTGCCGCGGAAATCGAAGCTCTCCTGCTTCTGCACGTGTTCGTCGGCGAAGGCGTAGAAGCGGCAACCGGGGAACTGCGCGCGCAGCGCGTCGTAGATCCATTCGCGGTGGCGGAACGCGCCGGCGCTGAAGTATTCGACCACCAGCAGATCGCCGTAACGGTCGACCACCAGGCCGCTGATGCCGTCGCCTTCGCTGTGCACCACCCGCCAGGCGTCGCTGACTTCATCGAGCTTGAGCACATCGCGGCGCAGCGAGACGGCCGCGGCGATCTTGCGCGCGAACCAGTCGGCGTCGACTTCGATGTCGGGGTCGTTTTCCAGCATGCGCAGGGCGATGCGCGAATGGCCGTTGTAGAAGCCACGGCCGATCCACACCCCGTCCACGCCGACCACGTTGACGATGGCGCCGGGCTTGGGGCGTTGGGCCGGCTTGTCGACCAGCCGCTGGAAGATCCAGGGGTGGGTGGATTTCCAGGCGTTCTTGAGGCGTACGGTGGGGATTTCGGTAGTCATCCGGACATTCTACCGGGGCCGGGCGCCGGGGCCGGCGCTCGACCGGCGTCTCAGTCCCGCCGGCGGGACAAAGAAGCCCAGCCGGTCCGGCTTGTTTTGCCCGCCCAGGGTGCCAATCTGATTCGTATGCACCTGCCCACCGACGCCCCGATCCCCGACACCCCGGCCCAGCGCAAAGCCGACCGCGCGCGGCTGATCCGGGCCCTCAACGCGAGCCTGGCGTTCGTGCTGTTGCTGGTGGCGGTGTTCAGCGCCCAGGGCAGCTTCAACGTGCCCGCCTTCACGGTGCAGCCGTGGTCGGCCGAAGGCCTGATCGGGCTGCTGACTGCGCCGCTGCTGCACGGCTCGGTCGAGCACCTGGCCGCCAACGCCACCTCGCTGCTGTTGCTGGGCACCCTGGCCGGCGCGGTCTACCCCAAGGCCACGATCCGCGCCCTGCCGCTGATGTGGTTGGGCTCGGGCCTGGGCGCGTGGCTGCTCGGCGACCCCGGCAGCCACCACCTGGGCGCCAGCGGCGTGACCCACGGCCTGATGTTCCTGGTCATGACCCTGGGCCTGCTGCGCCGCGACCGCGCCTCCATCGCCGCCGCGTTCATCGCCTTCCTGCTCTACGGCGGCATGCTGCTGACGGTGCTGCCGCGCGAAGTCGGCGTGTCCTGGCAATCGCACCTGGGCGGCGCGGTGGCCGGCGTCGTCGGCGCGTTCCTGTTCAAACTCAGCGACCCGCTGCCGCCGCGCAAGCGCTACAGCTGGGAAGACGAAGAAGACGCCGAGATGGTGCCGCTCAACGACGAACTCGAACCGCCCAGCCCGCGCCAGGTGCCGGTGCTGTGGAACCGTCCGGATCCGCGCGATGTGCAGACCGGGGTGGTGTTGCGGTTTCCGGGACGCGATGAAGATCGGCCGGGATCGTAAGCGCTCGCCTCCCGGATCCTCGCGCCCGCCCTCTCGCGCCCGCACCCCGCACCCCGCACCCTCCCCACCGTCATTCCGGCGAAAGCCGGAATCCATTTTGACTTTGCCTTTGCTCGATCCGCATGAGCATCGAGCAACAGCAAAATGGATTCCGGCTTTCGCCGGAATGACGGGGCGGGAGAGTTCCGGCCTACGTCCAACTTTCGCCGGAATAACGGGATGGGAGCGTTCCGGCCTACGTCCGGCTTTCGCCGAAACGACGGGATGGGAAAATCCCGGCCTGCGTGGCGAATCACCCACAGATCGGAACAGATCCGGCCCCACGGCCCGACACCTCGCGTTACAGTGACGGCGCGCCCACGCAGCGGAAGCACCGGTCGCCCGACCTTTCACGCTGCCTGGCGCACTCTGCCCCATCTCCACTTCGGAGTTCGCCATGCGCCTGTCCGCCCCGCTCGCCCTCGCCCTGCTGCTCGCCGCCGCTCCGCTGGCGCACGCCGGCCCCGCCTGCCACATCGAAGGCCAGGTCGGCGGCCAAGTCATCAACGATTGCACCGAATCGGCCCAGCCGGTGCCGGAAGCGCAACTGAAAGAACAGTGCAACGGCAAAATGCCGGGCCTGGAACAATTCGGCGGCGAAGCCCACGCCAAAATCGTCGCCACCTGCCCGTCCGGCGCCAACGGCGTGTGCGACTCGCCGATGGGCGCCAAGGCCAAGATCCACTACTACAAGCGCAGCGCCGAACAACTGGCGACGATCAAATACTCCTGCGAAATGCAACGCGGCAAGTGGATCGCACAGTGATCGCACGCGCGGCCACCGCGCTGACGCTCGCCGTCGCGGCCGCAAGCGCGTGGCAGCCGGCGCGCGCCGACACGCCCTCCTTCGACCGCCCCGGCATCGCCTTTTCCACCGGCACCCTGCCCAAAGGCGGATTCGCCTGGGAACAAGGCCTGCCCGATTTCGAACGCGACAACGACGGCGGAGCCCGCAGCACCACCTACAGCGCCAACACCACCTTGCGCCTGGGCCTGAGCGACCGGGTCGAAGTGCAACTGGCGACTTCGCCGTTCAACTACCTGCGCGAACGCGACGACGACGGCCGCCGCTCGCGCCACGGCGCGGGCGATACCGGACTGGCGTTGAAGATCGCCCTGCCGTCCGCACACGAGCGCTTCTCCTGGGCGGTACTCGGCGGCGTCACCGCCGCCAGCGGCGACCGCGAATTCAGCAACGGCGCCACCCAGTACTCGCTCGGAACCACGTTGGGCTACGACTTCAACGACGCGCTGTCGGGCTCGCTGTACTTCAACCTCGACCGCAGCGACGGCAGCGACACCTGGAGCTGGTCGCCGAGCCTGAGCTACGCCATCAGCGACCGCGTCGGCGCCTACATCGAAGCCGGCTGGGCCCACGCCGACCACCAGGCCACCACCTCGGTCGCTGGCGTCGGCATCACCTACATGGCGACCGCGCGCATCCAGCTCGACGCATCGCTCGATGCCGGACTGGATCGCGACAGCCCCGACCTGCAAGGCGGCGTCGGCGTGGCGTTCTACTTCGAATAACTGCCGCCGATCGGCTCGATACGCTTAACCCACACATCGAACCCGCACCGAGACGACCATGGACGATCGCAATCTCTACGCACCGCCGGCCAGCCAAGTGGCCGACATCTCCGGCCCCACCGACCGCAGCAACGAGTTCTACATCGTCTCTGCGCGCAAGTTCTACCTGCTGTTCTTCTTCACCTTCTCGCTGTATCAGCTGTACTGGTTCTACGTGCACTGGTCGCGCTACTCGCGAACCCACCGCCTGAATTTGTGGCCGGTGCCGCGCGCGATCTTCTCGCTGTTCTACGCCCACTCGCTGGCCAACCGGATCGACTCATCCCTGCGCACCGGCGACCGCGGATTCGTGTGGACGCCCGCGGTGCCGGCGACGGTGTATGTGATCGCGCAGCTGATCACCAACCTGGCCGACCGCCTGCCTTGGCCCGAGTCCAGCGCCGCTTACCTGGACGCACTCACCCTGGCCCTGATCCTGCCCACCGGCTGGGCGCTGGCAAGCATCCAGCGCGCGGCCAATGCCGCTTGCGGCGACGCGCAGGGGGAGTCGAATCGGCGATTGACTCCGGCCAACTATGTTTGGCTGGCGATTGGGGTGGTGTTGTGGGTGTTGGTGATCTTCGGATTGGCGATGCCGTATTTGCCCGAGGGCTAGGCTCACACGGCCTATGTCACTGTGGCGACCACGGCCTTGTCGCTTTGTTGCATGGGCGTTGCTGAAATCGCCAAACCACAACGATTGGTATTCGCGCGCATTGCGTCGACTGCGTAGCCCAACGACTCCGCGCCTGCGGGCTGCGGAGTCGAGACATAAAGCCGCCTAAGCACTCCAATGCCGCGGCTGGCCCTCTCATTGAGTGCCAATCGAGTCCAAGTAGCTGTGCCCGCTACTCTTCCGGCCACTGCTTTCGCATTGCGCGCGCCACAAGGGAAGGACTTCATCCAATTTTTCGTTTGCATCGTGGTTCGAGCCCGAATAGACGAAAACCCCTTCAAAATTCACCACATCCATTAGATCGGCGATCTCTCCGAATCCTGAGCAGTCAATCGCGACCGAAACGTACTCGCTTACCTCGTCCCCCAAACCATACTTTTCGCGGCGAAAGTAACGACAGTTATTGTCCCACCGTGCCAATCCCTCCGTCTCGCCATCGTAGTAGTCCACTGCAATAACCAGAACACTCGCAGAATGCACCGTCATCGCTATCTCTCAAAGGCACGGTTGAATTTCTTAGCGTCTTCTTTTGTAACAGGTTTCGGCATCTCAATCGTCTTGTGATTCTTATCGGCGCGCGTAGGGGTGTCATGCACCTTGAAGCCTGCGGCTTCAAGCTGTCCGCATGTCTCGCTTGAACACGGCATGTCTGGCTTTGCTGTGCTCCGCGACACGCCATGAATCCCAATGCTCGACGCTTCGGCTTCCATGCGGCAACTCGCAATGTGCTTCCTTTAGGGATCGCTTTGTTTAGGTGGCCTCACCTGATCAGGCTTCAACCCGAGTTTTTTGCCAAAACGATCGAGGAAGTTGGGGTCTTCGATGCCCACTCCAAAGACAACACCTCGTTCCGAATCCACATAAGGACTGTCGTAAGAAATCAGTCTGAAATATCTATCGAATGGAACGAACAAGATGGCCGCATCAGCCTGAAAGACCAGCTCTCCTGAAGCTTCTTTTTTGCCCGCAACAATGTAGTTGCGACCCAGCAATATGGGAGCTGGCCCGCAGATAGTTAACCGAGTATCTTTTGCAACATCGCCTTTAAGCGACTGGCGAATTTGCATCACATAGATCCTGCTTGCCACCTCACCATTGCAGGCGCCCAATCTGGCCTCAGTAATGAGCCCGTAAACTATATCGTCGGAGTCGTCGATCACCGTTTGGAGTGGACGCGTTTCGCCGACGCTTGCGTAACTGTCGGATGAGAAAACGAGGAAGCACATTGCTGCTGCGAGTACCCAGTTGTTCACTGGCTTTGCTCCTTGTCGAAGGCGCTTGGTCCGCTGGACGGAAATCCCAACCGCCGCTGAAAATCATAAGCATCGTCTTCATACGGAGTGCCTGTTCCCATCGGCTCACCTGAATCGCGCTGAAGGTTGTACATCCTTACATTTCCCGGAGTGAAATGATGTATCTCGTGGAGCATCAGGCCTATTTGATGACCGGCCCATAGCTTGGAAAAAGGAGCGGCATTGATCACCATGTCGTAGACGGGAGGCTTGGTTACAAATGCTTTCTCGGTGCCTATTTGATCCACCGACATGTAAACCTTCATGCTATTGAATATCTTTGCATGATCCTGAAGCCTTCTATTCGCTATTTCCTTACCCGCGCGGTTGAGCGCATCTGCGGCCTTTTCCAGGTTCGGGCGCAACTCGGCGGCTTTGGTGGACCCTTCAGGCAACGGGATCGGCAACTGCGCCTTTGCATCGTATGACTGCACGACAGTGATGTCCTTTGCCGTGTAGATCTTGGTCACACAAATACGCGTTCCGGTTGGCGCTTCGCATCTACCATCGGGGTCTACGAATTTGTAGGGATTGTTGTTTGCGTACTTGTATCGGTTGAAGTTCACCCCCGGCGCGCTGTAGGCGCTAACGGGATCGACAGACAAAAATCTGCCGACGCCAGAATCGAAGTATCGCTGCTGCATGTACGATAACCCTGTCACCGCGTCGCTGACATGACTCGTATACCCCGGCCCATCTAGAACCGGTCGATTGGCCTGCGCCCCATACGGCTCGTACTCGGTGCGTTCGATGACGTTCTGATTGGCATCGGTCACCGCGACAGGGCTTCCGAGCGCGTCGGTGTGGATGTACTCGACGACTGTCTGCGCGTTTGCCGCGGAGGCCGCGATGGCGAAGATCGCCACCGTCACGAACTTGGATATCCATTTCATGTGATTGTCCTCCTGTCAGTCCATCGACACTTCGCGAACGGTCGCCGGGAACGGCGGCGTCGACCACGCCGAGCAACCACCCGAGCCACAGGCGCGCACCGCGTAGTTGTAAGCGCAGTACTGACCGCTCGTGTTCGACCGGATCGAAATCACCGCCCCCCGATACAACAGCGTTCCGTTATCCGCGGATTGCAGCTCGTAGTTGGTGGTCTTGGCCGCGCTGGTCCATTGCAGCGTGCAGGTTCTCTTGATCAGCCGGCCTCCGCGTGTGCTGTCGAGGAAATCGGCGAAAGTGACCTTCGGCGTCGCCGGCGGCAAATCCACGGTGATGAACTGTGCATCGCTGTACGGCCCGCAACCGGCGGGATTGCAGCCGCGCACGCGATAACCATAGCGCCCATCGCCGCGGCCGCCGACGGTGGTGCCGCCGCTGCCGTCCTGGTGAATCAGATTCCACGCCGCGCCTTCGCGGCTTTCTTCCAGGTGATAGACCGTAGCCGTGGCCACACCGGTCCAGTTGACCGCGAACGTGCCGGTGTTGCTGCCGGCGGCGACGCTGACCGTAGGTGCGGCGGTCGGCGGGCCGATCACTTGCACGTTGGCTTGCGCCGATGTGGCGCCACAGCCGGCGGCGTTGCAGGCGCGCACGCGGTAGCTGTAGGTGCCGGTGACTCCGCCGCTGATGACACGGCTGGTGGCGTTGGCGTCCTGGATCAATGCCCAGCCGCCGCCTAAGGCGCTTTGTTCCAGTTGATAGCTCGCCGCGCCGCCGATCGCGTTCCAACTGACGGTGAAGCTGCCCGCGTTGCTTTGCGCCGGTGCGCTGATCGTCGGCGCACTGGCGGGCGGGTAGATCACGTTGACGGTGCCCACGGCGGAAACTGGGCCGCAGCCAGCCGGATTGCAGCCCTTGATCCGGTAGGCGAATGCGCCGGACGGTTTGCCGCTGAAAGACCGGCTCAACTGATTGCCGCTGTAGGCAGTAGCCCATGCGCCGTTATTGAAGCTTTCTTCCAGCACATAGTCGGTCGCGCCACCGGCGGCGGACCAGCTGACGCTGTACTGGCCGTTCAAGGCCGTGCCCGGGACGTTCAATCCCGGTGCGGCGCTCGGCGGACGCTGGATCACCACTGTCGCGGTCGCGCTCCAGCCGCCGCAGCCTGCGCTGTTGCAGGCGCGCACGCGGTAGCCGTAGCTGCCGTCGGTCTTGCCCGAGATGGCGCGGCTGCGTTCGCTGCCGCTGTAGGCGCTCTGCCAGGCGCCGCCGTTGGCCTGCTCTTGCAGCTCGTAGCTGCCGGCGGTGGTGGTCGCCGTCCATTGAACGGTGAAGCTGCTTTGCGAGACGAAGTTGGGGGCGCTCAACACCGGCACGTCGGGGGCGATCGGTGTGGTAGCGCGGGCGACCAGGCTGCCGTTCAACTGGATGTAGGCGATGTCTTTCTCTTTGCGGTAGTCGCGCTGGTAACGCAGCACGCCGTCCTGGCCGTACATCGAGACGATGTTGCCCAAGGTCGGGCTGGTCGAGAGCACGCGCCGGCCGTGGCCGTCGTAGCGGTAGGTTTCCTTGCCCACCGCCGTGCGCAGGCGGTTGCCGAAATCGAACTGGAATTGCTGGCCGTTCTTGTTGTCCAGGTTGCCCTGGACGTCGTAACCCAGGCCGATCACCGATTGCCCGGTTCCGGTCAACTGCACGTTGGTCAGGCGATTGGAACCGTCATAGACGTAGGTGTGATCGCGTCCGGCCACCTTGACCGTACGCAGGTTGTCGAGCACGTCGTAGCTGTAGCTGGCGTTGCCGAACATCGCCGAGGCGGCGGCGGTCAGGCGGTCGACGCCGTCGTAGACCATGCTTCGGTTGCCGCGCGCGCCGGGCAGGCCGTCGCTGATCGCGGCGACGTTGCCGTTGGCGTCGTAGTCGTAGCTGTCGTCGTGGACCACGGCGTTGCCGGCGTCGCGGCTGCGTTCGGCCAGACCGCGCAGGTTCTGCTGCAAGGTGTGGACGATGCCGTTGCCGTAGGTGAAGCGCGACATGCCGCCGTTGGGGAAGTAGCTCACGCCGGTGGCGTAGGTGCCGGCTTGGCGCGGTTGACCCAGGGCGTTGGCGGCGTAGGCCACGGCTTGTCCGTTGGGATAGCTGTGGGCGTCGAGGTTTCCGTCGTTGGTGTAGCTCGAGCCAATCGCCCAGTCGATGCCGTCGAACTGCAGGCGTTCGCGGGTCAGCAGGCGGCGTTTGTTGTATTCGTAGGTGTTGACGACGGTGGCGCTGCCGCTGATGTTGTCGGTGACGATCTGCTTGAGCTGGCCGTCGGGGTAGTAGTACCAGCTCTGGTTGCCGCGCCCGTCCGGGAAGTTCAGGGTTTTGACGCGGTTGCGGCTGTCGTAGCCGCGCACGGCCGCGCGCCCTGATGCGACGGCTTGGCTGCGATTGCAGTCGTTCGTCGCCGGCGCCGCCACGCCGGAGGCCGACCAAGCGACATTGCTGGCAGCGTCGTAGTCGACGATGGTCGCGCCGGTTTCCGGTTCGATCGATTTGCACAGGCGGTTGCGGTCGTCGTAAACGTACTGGCGCCAGGCTTGAACGCTGCCATCGGCATTGCGTCGGCGCAGAGCCTGCAACGAGCCGAATACGTCGCGATACAGCTCGGTGAACATGGCCTCGGGGTGATTGATGCCGACGGCCAGGTCGTAACCGGGCTGATCGTAGGCTTGGAATGAGGTCACCGTGGTTTGCAAGCGCGGATTGGTCACCCGGGTCATCAGCTGCGGCAGGTATTCGGTGCGGGTGATCAACTGGCCGAGTTCGCTGTCCTGCTTGACCAGCGTGGTGCGGCCGAGGGTGTCGTACTCGGTGTACGTGCCTTGGGTCGGCGCGACGGTGGTGGCGCCCGGGTAGCTGGCGAACACCGGCCGGTTTTGGTCGTCATAGCGCGCCGCGGTGGTGCGCAAGGTACCGGCCAGATCGCTGCTGTCCCATTCGTGGGTCAGCACCGGCCGCCACAGCGCGTCCAGGAACACGTTTTTGCTTCGGTTGCCGGTGACCGTGCTTTGCAGCCAGTGGCCGGGCGCCAAGCCGTGCTCGTCGATGTCGCGGCGGGTGAAGCTCATGGTGGTCGCCGACCACGCGTTGGTGTCGCCGCCGGGGTAGGAAATCGTTTGTAACCGGCCGGCCGCGTCGTAGGCGTAGGACGTCGTGAACGTGTTCTCGTCGGTCACCGAAGTGATCCAGCCGTTGTCGTCCACCACCGCCGATTCGCCGGTTTGATCGGGATAGCCGATGGATTGCGGCAAACCGCGCTTCCAGTTGTTCAGCGAGATCGCGTTGTTGCGCCCGTCGGTCACGCTCGCCAAGGTGCCGTCGGCGTGGTAGCCGTAGCTTTCGACCAGGCGGCCGAACGAGAAGCGCTGCACCGGTTGCGCTTTGTCGTTGTAGACGGTTTCCGAAACCACCCGGCCGGTGTCGGTGTTGGTTTCTTTCTTGGACTGACCGAGCACCCACAGTGCCAGATCGTCGTGGTACTCGCTGGTGTCGCTGCGGCTGCGGTCGCTGAGCGTGCCCACGGCCCACTTGCGAATGTTGAGCGGGCGCGCCTGGGCGTCGAAACTGTTGTAGCTGCGATTGAACGTCGCGCTGTCCTGGGAGGTGACCACCAGCTTCAGCGGCCGATTGGAGTTGGGCAGGCGATCGGCGTAATCGTCGCCGCTGGAGCCCATCCACGCCGGGAACGGCTGATTGGCGGCTTCGGCCTCGGAGATGTACTCGTTCTGCACGGTTTTGTAGACCGTGCCGTTCTTGCGCGTCTCTACCCGGAACAGTTGGCCTTCGTTGATGTCGCGGTCGCGGCCGAAGGTGTGGACATTCTGGGTGCCGTCCGGTTCGGTCACCGTGACGATCTTGTAGTTCGGCGCCGGCGGAGCGTACTGAGCGTTCCAGCCCGGGCCGATGTCCCAGCGCGATTCGTCTTGGGTCTGATAGCCCTCGCCCCGGCCGTCGTACGCATAGGCATAGGTCTGGGCCGGAACGTTGGGGCCGGAGATGCGCTTCTCGATCAGCGACCAGGTGTCGTGATAGGTCGAATAGAAGTTGCGTTGGCTGTTGCCTTCGTCCGCTCCGGTCATGCACAGATAGGGAACGTTCGTACGGCCGTGCCGCATGGGCTTGAACAGATACTCGCCGATCGCGCCCGATGGATGGGTGATCCTTACGCTGTATCGGGTGTCGGCGAGGATGGAGCCGGGCGAGCAAGGAACCTTCTGATCCTGATAGGTTTGGTTGTTCCTGGGATCTCGCAAGTATTCGGCAACGGACAGTCGGTACGGCGTGGTCTCGCCAAAAGGTGTCGGCTGACCGATGCCCTCGAACTTCCATTGGGTCCCATCGGGGTTCTGGACGTTTCCGCCAGTGGCCGATTGATCGGTGAAGGTCCAGGTGCGGTTGTTGGCGGTGGCCGACAGGATTTCGGCATGGTAGTTGCCTTCGAACAAATCCGTCCGCGGCGCCGTGTACGCCATCGTGATCTGGCGACCGTCGTTGGCGTAGATCCGCTTGGGATAGTCGTGCTCCCATTCGTACTTGACCCAGTTGCCGTAGCGGTCCTCGATCTTGCTGACGTAGAGCTTGAGCTTGTAGCGCTGCATCAGCGCGTTGGCGACGTTGTAGCCCCAGGGATGGGAGATGGTGGAGTAGCGCCGGTACACCAGCCAATCGAAGGTGTACTTGGTGCCGTCGGGCGCGTACCCGATCAGCCCCTTGCCCGGCCCGTTCTGCACGCTGGGCAGCTCGGAGAAGAACCAGCCGTCCTTGGTGGCATAGGTGTAGGTGACCGAGTTGTTTGGCTTGACCCGCTTGGGATCGACCGGAATCTTGAGCAGGTCGCCACCGCCGCCGCCGTTGATGGTCAGCCGATTGCCGTTCCAGAACATCGAACGGTTGAAGTTGACGTAGCCATTGCTGACCTGATGCGGCGGCTCGGGCTGCCAACCGGCGGTCTTGGAATCCTCGGCGGCGTGGGTCGCGCTGACATGCGGGATATCCAGATCCCAATAGCCGTTGAGGTGGCCTTGGGTGATGTCGTGCGGGTCGAAGAAAATGCCTAGTGCTACCGGCAATCCACTGTTGCCCGGTATCGAAATCAAATCGTGACTAAAGCGCACGGTGCCGTTGAACAAGTTGACCTTGTCGCCGAACGCCTCATCGCCCAGGGGCGAAACGTTCTCGGTCGAACGCACGCGCTTGGCGTATTCGTTGGGCCAGTCCGTGCCTTGTGCGCTGGCGTCGCCCAAGGCCACGCACAATGCGATGAAAGCGAACCACGCCAATACGACTCGCAGCGCGCCGCGACCGTTCTGCGAAACAGAAGATTCCATGCGTCCGTCCCTGTGACTCGGCCATTGCGGCCGAAACTGACTTCCCGGGCCCTGATTGCCCGCCCCGTTTCGCGATACTCGCTGCCCGGAGAATGAGATGCAACTCCCTAATTGAGCACTACGCAAGTCGCATTACTGCCGAGCACGCCAGTTGCACGAGGACTGTCGAGTTTCCGTGCCGGCGCTAGATCAAGAGCAACTCCGTTTTTCCACCCATCGCTGCGCGAGCGCATCCTTTGACTGTGGTCGGGGGCCCGATACGGCCATGGCTATACTCGAAACATGACCCCAACCCCCATGAAAACCCTCGGCCTGCTAGGCGGCATGAGCTGGGAATCCACCCTGCCCTACTACCGCCTCATCAACGAAACCGTGCGCGAGCGCCTCGGCGGTCTGCATTCGGCGAAGTTGCTGCTCTACAGCGTGGACTTCGCCGAGGTCGAGCGCTTGCAGCATGCCGGCGACTGGGACGCGGCCGGGGCCTTGCTCGGGCGCGCGGCGACTTCGTTGCGCGATGGCGGCGCGCAGGTGTTGGTGATCTGCACCAACACCATGCACAAGGTCGCCGATGCGGTCGAGGCGGCGTCGCGGTTGCCGCTGCTGCACATCGCCGATCCGACCGGCGCGGCGATCCGCGCGGCGGGCTTGCAGCGGGTCGGGCTGCTCGGCACGCGTTTCACCATGGAGCAGGAGTTCTATCGGCAACGCTTGATCGAGCGTCACGGACTGGAGGTGCTGGTGCCGGAAGCGTCCGAGCGCGAGATCGTGCATCGGGTGATCTATGAGGAGCTGTGCCTGGGCCAGATCCGCGAAGAGTCGCGGCAGGCGTATCGGCGGATCATCGCCGGCCTGGTCGCACGCGGTGCGCAGGGCGTGATCCTGGGCTGCACCGAGATCGGTCTGTTGATCGGGCCGGACGATGTGGCGACGCCGTTGTTCGACACCACCGCCTTGCATGCGCGGGCGGCGGCGCTGGTTTGCGTCGGCGATGCCGAAGCGCCGGGTTGACGCGCCGGCGACGCCACGGTGGCGTCGCGGGCGCGCTGCAGCCACACTGCGCGCCTGACTCGCGCAAACGGAGCCTGCGATGAACGACCGCCCCAATCCCGGCTGGTTCGGCCGTAACTGGAAATGGTTCGTGCCCACCGGCTGCCTGACGCTGCTGCTGTTGGGCGCGCTGTTGGTGGCGCTTCTGGTCGGGCTCGGCCTGAAGGGCATGTCCGGGCTGTTCGCCGGTTCCGAACCGGTCAAGCATTCGATCCAGTTGGCCGAGGCCGATCCGGGCGTGGTCGCGGCCCTGGGCAAGCCGCTCAAGGCCGGGATGATGATTCAAGGCAGCATGCAGACCCACAACGACGACGGCAGCGCCGATCTGTCGTTGCCGGTCACCGGGCCCAAGGGCAGCGGCAAGCTGTATCTGAAGGCCGAACGTTCGGCCGGGCGCTGGACGTATTCGCTGATCGAAATCGCCGTGGACGGCAGCGATCAGCGCTTCGATCTGCTCGGCCGAGGCGGCGCCGCGCCGCGCGATCGCGAAATCGCGCCGCCGGATATCGATCGGCCGCCGTCGGATGCCGAGCCGCAACACGATTCGGAGCCTGCCGACCCGGAGCAAGCCGATCCGGAGCAGGAACAATCCGGCCCGAAGGTCAACGCGGTGGCAATGGCAGCCCCTTGAAGGCTTTGACCGTGCGCAGCACCAGACTGGAATTGATGTCGGCGCCGCCGGCCTGATTGAGCAGGCGGTCGAGCAGGAAGCGCGAGAGGTGCTCCAGGTCGCGCACCACGATCTGCAGCAGGTAGTCCATGTCGCCGGTGAGCGCGTAGCAGGCGACCACCTCGTCCCAGGTCTCGACGAACTCGGCGAAGGCGCCGACCGCTTCGCTGTCGTGGCGGCCCAGGCGCACCCGCACGAACGCCTGCAGGCCCAGGCCCAGGCGCGCGGCGTCGACTTCGGCGTGGTAGCCGGAGATCACGCCCTCGCGTTCCAGCCGCTGGACCCGGCGCAGGCAGGCCGAGGCCGACAGATGCACGCGCTCGGCCAGCTCGGCGTTGGTCAGGCGGCCGTCGCGCTGCAATTCGGCCAGCAGGACGATGTCGGTGCGGTCCAGTTCGATGGTGGCCATTTTCAGCGCCCTACCCCTTTATGACGCAATAATGTTGCGCCAAACTGGGCTGGGTGCGCAACAACGCAAGCTAATTGCGCCGTAACGCGATTAGAGTCGTGTGATCCCCTCCCCTCGTGGTCTGGAGCGTCACGGCATGAATACCGCCACCCCGCAGCGCGTCGAACATCAGCTCACCGACAAGGGCTACGTGCCGGTCTATACGACCGCGGTGATCGAGCAGCCGTGGGCGTCGTATTCGGCCGCCGACCATGCGGTGTGGGCGCAGTTGTTCGAGCGCCAGCAGCAGGTGTTGGTCGGCCGCGCCAGCGATGAGTTCATCCTCGCCCAGCGCGCGATGAAGATGAGCCCCGACGCGATTCCCAAGTTCGACGATCTCAACCGGGTGCTGCGCGCGCACACCGGCTGGGAGTTGATCGGCGTGCAGGGCCTGCTGCCGGAGTTGGACTTTTTCGATCACCTGGCCAACCGCCGCTTCCCGGTGACCTGGTGGATCCGCACGCCCGAGCAGATCGACTACCTGTCCGAACCGGATCTGTTCCACGACTTGTTCGGTCACGTGCCGCTGCTGATGAATCCGGTGTTCGCCGATTACATGCAGGCCTACGGCCGCGGCGGCGTCAAGGCGCACGGCATCAATCCCGATGCGCTGGTGCATCTGACCCGGTTGTACTGGTACACGGTCGAGTTCGGCTTGATCAAGCAGGCCGACGGTTTGCGCATCTACGGCAGCGGCATCGTCTCGTCCAAGAGCGAATCGATCTACAGCCTGGAATCCAGCGCGCCCAACCGGTTCGGCTTCGATCTGGAACGGGTGATGCGCACGCGCTACCGCATCGACACGTTCCAGAAGACCTACTTCGTGATCGACAGCTTCGAGCAGTTGATGCGCGCGACCGAGCCGGATTTCACCCCGATCTATGAGCGCCTGGCGCATCAGGATTCGATTCCGGCCGGCGAGGTGCTGGCGGGCGATACGGTCTACAACCGCGGCACCGGCGAGGGTTGGTTGCTCGACGGCGACGTTTGATCGCGCCGAGCGCACCACCGTGGCCGCATGGCCTAGCTGTAGGAGCGGCGCAAGCCGCGACCGCGTGGGTTCGGCTACCTCGAAACTTGCGCAATCGTTGCGGGTTCGCGGTCGCAGCTTGCGCAGCTCCTGCAGGCAGTCAGCCGAAAGTCGCCGGGTTCACGCCGCCGCCGCGAGCAAATCGGTCTGCGGCGCGCGCCGCTGCGCCAGTACGAAGCGGATCGTCCAGCCGATGAAGAAGCCGGCGCTGATGCCGGAGACGTAGATGTCGTTGGTCATCGCGCCGTTGCGCAGTTGCGGGCTGGCCGCGGCGATCGCCTGAAACACGTAGTGGCCGAGGAAGATCGCCAGCATCCGCAGCATCGGCAGCACGCTGCCGGGCTGGCGGACCAGGCCGTTGCGGTGATCAAAACTCAAGCTGGCAGGCGACAGCGACCACGCGCCCAGGCCGACGCCGATCAGCGCGCCGGCGAACCAATGGCCCAAGACCGCGGCCGCGCCGCCGTCGTGAGTGAACAAGCCGGCCAGTCCCCAGGCGATGAAGATCGCCGGCACCGCCCACACCCGCGCGATCGAGGTGGTGCGCGGGCGCAGGCGTTGCGCACCGAGCCAGATCAACAGGGCGAGCAGGGCATAAACCCAGATCGGCGTGTGGGTGAGCAGGGCGGAGAGGGGCATGACGGGCCTCGGGCGCTGGAACGACGAAGGAAGGGTCGGGCGCCGCCGTGGGCTTCGATCGGAAGGTCGCGGGCGGCAGCGTTGCGGTGCCCATGCTCGGCCGCGGCGCGGCGTCGGCGCAGTCCCGGCGGTCATCGATCCGACCTGCCGGAAGTCATCGCGGGGGGAGGGTCGGGGTTCGCCCAGCTGAAGGGTTAAGGCTTCCGCCCCGGCGCGTCACATGCTTTCGATACCACCTGACCAAACACGACGCTTCCCGCCCCGGCGCGGTGCACGTAATCCGGATCGGACACCGGTCACATTTTCAAAGCAATTCATCACGTCCCCGTAACAAATCACAATGCGACATAAATCACGGTTATGGCACAGATTTTGCTTCGTTTGGCCGGAGCTCCGGATTCCCCGGCAGCCCCTTCTGTGGAACCCCAACCCATCATGCGCAAGCTCACGAAAGCCCTTCTGGCCGTTTCGCTGCTGGCCAGCGTGCCCCTGATCGCCCAGGCCGAGTCGCAGTTCACCACCGGCAGCACCACCCCCATCACCGCCACCGCGCGCCTGGACTTCCAGATCACCGTGCCGAAGATCCTGTTCCTGCGCGTCGGCGCGGGCACCGACTTCGGCACCAGCGCGACCATCAACCAGATCGCCTTCGCGGTTCCGGCCGCGCAGATCGGCAACGGCACCGCCGTCGACGCCACCGCCGCTTCGGGCGATCAGGGCAACGGCGCGGTCACCGCCAAGCTGGTCGGCAACAACGGCAACATCAGCTTCTCCTCGACCACGCTGGGCGCGCTCGGCAACGGTTCGGGCGACACGATTTCCTACGGCCAGATCAACGTGACCTCCGATCCGGGCGCGCTGCCGACCAAGTTGCTGCACCCCGCGCTGGCCGACGGCGCCACCACCACGCTCGCGGTCGCTCCGACCTCCGGCAAGGTGGTCAACTCCGATGCGAAGTGGACCTACAAGTACAACAACACCGCGCTGGTCGCCCCGGGCACCTACGGCGGCGTGAACGCCAACAACAGCCGCGTCACCTACACCGCGTCGATGCCGTAAGCGGCACTGCACGCGCGTCCCGCGCCGTCGCCATTCGGGCGACGGCGCGTTTTCTCCCCGAGGTCCGTGATGACCGCACTTTCCCGCGGCTGCACGCTGTTGCTGCTGGTTTCGGCGTACAGCCAGACGGCCGGCGCGTTCACCGCCACGATCAACCCCGGCACCCGCGCGGTCTATCTGCGCGTGGGCAACGGCGTGTTCACCGGCAACTACAGCCAAGGCGGCACGCCGGGTTCGGGCGGCACGCTCAACGTGGTGTCGGTGACGGTGCCGGCCGCGGCGCTGGGCAACGGCACCGACCAGACCATGACCACCAACGCCAACCAGCCCAACAGCAACTACGACGGCTTCGCGTTCTGCAACGTGCCGGCGCAGATTTACGTGGGCGGGTTCTATCGCCGCCCCGGCACCACCGGCACCGCGACCTTGAGCGCGACCGCGCCGACCGGGCTGACCAATGCGCAGGGCGAGACGATCGCGTTCTCGCAGATCAAGTGGACCAGCAGCGGCAACAACGAAACCGGCGCGCAGCCGATTCCGGCCGGGCAGTTCACCGGCGGCAGCCAGACCTTGGCCAGCTTCCCGGTCAACACCTGGCGCGAAAGCTGCCACAGCTTCAGTTACTCCAACGATGCCTTGGTCGCCGCCGGTGTCTACAACGGGCGGGTGACTTACACCTTGAGCGCGCCATGAGCCGCGCTCGGTACATCCGCAGCGCCGTCGCGCTGGCGCTGCTGGCCGCCGCGTTCGCAGCGCCCGCGGCGACCCATCGCGTCGACGACACCGGCAGCGTGGTGTTGGCGCCGAACGTGCAGATGCGCTGGGATTCGCCGTTGCCCGGCGGCGGCGCCGGCAGCGGAGTGACCGGCGTGCTGGACGTCGCGCTGCGCTTGAACGTCGCCGCCTGGCGCGGCCGCGTCGGCCGCATCTACATGAGCTTGCCGGCCTCGCCGTCGGGTTCGCTCAACGTCGCCTGGACCGCGCAGGGCCGTTTGTTGTCGGGCCAGTTGCGCGCGGGCGAGCGCGGCCTGGTCTACAGCGGGTTGATTCCCGACGCCGCGTTGGAAGACCGCCTGCGCCTGACCCTGCACACCGACGGCCAGCGCCTGCAGCGCGCGGAAACCTTGAACTTCACCTTCGAAATCGACCTGGACGAATCCTGATGCCTCGCTCGCTTACCGCCGCCCGCGTGCGCGGCGTCGTGTTGTTCGCGCTGTGCGCGCTGGCGCCGGCTTGCGTGTTCGCGCAGGGATTTTCCGCGCTGGTCTCGCCGCCGCGGTTCGAAGACCGGGTCCGCCCGGGCACGGTGTACCGCAACGTGGTGGAGATCACCAACGTCTCCGGCGCAGCCGCGCGCTACACGCTCAAGACCGCCGACTGGCATCTGGATGCGCAGGGCACGGCGGTGTTCGACGATGCGCTGGCGCCGGGCAGCTGCCGGCCGTGGGTGGGGCTGGAAGCCGCGCAGATCCAGGTGGCGGCCAACGGCAAGCGCCGTTATCGCTTCGAAGTGGCGGTGCCGGCCGATGCGCCGGTCGGCGAATGCCGCTTCGCGATCTTGCTGGAAGGCGAGCCGGAAAGCGTCGGCGGGGCGATGGCGCTGCCGGTGTCAGGACGCATCGGGATCATCCTGTACCTCGGCGTCGGCGATGCCGCCGCGCAACTGCGTCTGCTCGGCACCAGCGTCGGCGCGAACAAGCTGCCGCTGCTGCAAGTACGCAATGAGGGCAATGCGCACAGCCGCCTGGAAGGATTGATCGACGGCACCGACGGCAACGGCCGCAAGCTCAGCTTCATGCCCGACAGCGTGCCGCTGATGCCGGGCGAAACCCGCATGGTCGCGCTGAATCCGCAAGCCGACGACGCCAACTCCGCGGCGCCGACGCTCGTGTATCCGTTGCAGCTCAAGGGCGCGCTGGATTGGGACAAGCAGCGCTTGCCGATCGACGCCCGGCTGACTCCGTGAGCGCGAAGCTTTGAGTCCGCCGCGAACCTTCGTCCGCCACAGGCTCGCCGCCTGCCTAGCCGTCGCGCTCGCGGCGGTTGGCGCGTGCGCGCACGCCGGCGAAAGCGCGGCGAGCGATGCGGGCGCCAGCGCCAGCGCGGGCGAGGGCAGGGCGGTCGCCCCCGGCGAGTACCGCGACCGCATCATCGCCGCGCAATCGCTGGCGCCGTTGCCGCCGGACGAAGACGAAGACCGCGACAGCAGCGGCCTGCCGCGCTCGCTGCGGCTGCAACTGGATCTGGCCCGCAACGAACAAGGCCAGCAACGCTACGACGAACAAGGCCTGTCGGCCGGCGGCTATTGGGAAACCGCCGACTGGGGCAGTTGGTCGCTGGATGCGACCGTGTTCCACAGCGACCGCGAGCGCGACAACGGCCGCGGCGGCTCGGGCGGGGCGGCGACGCTGTGGCAACGCGGCCTGTTCCTCGACGGCGGCTGGCGCGTCGACAACGGCCTGGGCGCGATCAACACCCCATCGCTGGATCTGCAGCGCAATCAATACCGCTTCTTCCTGCCCACGGTTTCGCTGGCCGGCCTGAGCACGCAGTGGCATCGCGACGCCGACGGTCTGAGCGTGTACGGCGCCTACGGCCGCGCCGGCGTGTACCGCGGCACCCGCGTGGTCGGTTTCGATCTCGCCGACGGCCAGGTCGGTGCGCTCGGCGCGCAATGGCGGCCGGCGCCGGGCTGGACCGCGTCGGCCTCGCTGCTGAGCACCGACGGCCGGATCGTGCCCGACGCGCTCGGCCAACCCGACCTCGCCGGCGGTTCCAGCCAGGCCGTGCATTGGGCCGCGGCCTGGGGTTCGGCGCGCGACTCGGTGCAGATCAACCTGCTCAACAGCCGCGGCCCCGATCCCAGCGCGCTCGATCCCGGCGCGGTGCGCCGCGACGCCAGCGGCGGCTGGATCGACGCCAGCGCCAAACGCGGGCGCTTGCGTCATCAGTACGGCGTGTTCTCGCTCGATCCGGGGCTGGTCTGGGGCGCGTTGCCGATCAATCGCGACGTGCGCGGCGGCTACTACCGCATCGGTTATCAATACGGGCGCTGGATCTGGAACGCCGGCGTCGACGACATCCGTTCGATCAGCGGCGAAGGCTTCGACGGCCAGTACGCGACCGCGTTCGCGCGCTACCAGGCCAGCAGCGCGCTCGGTTACGGCGCCAGCGCCAGCCTGCGTCACGTCGACGGCAGCGACAGTTACGCGGTGCAAGGCTTTCTCGACCGACGCAGCGATTGGGGCCTGACCCGATTGCAGTTGGACCGCGCTGACGGCGGCGGCAGCGGCGCGAGCTGGCAGGCCAGCATCGATCAAGCCTTGCCGCTGCGCGAAGGCCGGCGTCTGTCGGTGTCGCTGGGTTACGGCGAATTGCATTACGAAGACCAGGGCAGCACCCGCGGCACCACGCTGTCGGTCTACGGCGGCATCGAACTGGGCCAACGCTGGTCGCTCGACGGCAACGCGCGCTGGACCCGCGGCGACGGTCCGTCGGCGCTGCGCGGGGTGGACCTCAACGTCGGTTTGAACTGGCGGATCGCGCCGGGCTGGGGCTTGAGCGCGGCGCTGTACCAAAGCCGCGGCTCGCAGCGCTCGCCGTTCGCATTGGATCCGCTGGCGTTGGATTCGCCGTTCCAGAACCTGCCGCGGCAACGCTCGGGCTTTTTGACCTTGCGCTACGACTACAGCGCCGGGCGCGCGCTGCCGGTGATCGGCGGCGCACCGGGCGCGGCGACCGGCGACATCGCCGGCTCGATCTTCCTCGACGACAACGGCGACGGCGTGCGCGCCGCCTCCGAACTGGCCGCGGCCAACATCACCGTGGTGCTGGACGGGCGCTACTCGGTGCGCACCGACAGCAACGGCCAATTCGCGTTCGAACGCGTCTCGGTCGGCGCGCACCGGGTGCAGGCGATCGCCGACAACCTGCCGCTGCCGTGGTCGCTGGAGGAGGGCGCGGTGCCGGTGACGGTGGAGGTGCGCGATACGCGGCGGGTGGATATCGGGGCGACGCGGGCGCGTTGAGGGTTCGCGACAGAAAGATCAGTGTCGTGGTGTTGGTGCGCCGGGGCCGGGTTGGGTAGGGTCGGGCTGCTGCTCCGGCTGTTGCGAAACATGTCGTTGCTGGCTCAACTGTTCGACTCGATCCAGGCTGCGCTCGGCCGACGCCTGCGCCGCAGTGGCGGCATCGACGCCGACGTGGTGGTGCGGGCCTTGTGGGCCATGCGGGGACGAATACGCGAAAACCTGCACGCTGCCGTCCGCGCTGGTTCTGCCCACGACGACACCGGCGATGCGGTCGGCCACGACTGGGTCGGCCTTGGTCGCGGCCAATACCGCCGCCGAGATGTTGCGGGTCTGTTGCGTATCCCAACGGCCGTCGGCGTGGACGACGCTGCGGATGGCTTCGAACTGCGGATGGTCGGGGTGTTCGGATTGATCGGCGCGTGACGCGCGTTGCTCGGTCGGTAAATCGGGAACGACCGCGGACGGTTCGACCTTGGTGTGGTGCAGCGTCCTCCACTCCATGCCGCCTTTGCTGGTGTCGATGAAGCTGAAGACTTTGTTGGGGCCGCCCAGGTCGAGGCCGTTGCGTTCGAGCAGAGCGGGGTCTAGTTTCAGGCGGTCCAGGTCGAGCGATATCTCAAGGGGATTTAGCCGATTACTCAGCCTGTCCGATGCGAATTCGATCGCGCGGGTAGCGTAGTAGTTTGGATAGTCCGACTCGCCTTGACGGCCCAAATTCGCCTGCCGGGGCTTCAAATCGAAATGGCACAGGGCGACGGCTTCCCGGTTGGGATTCGGGTTGTGTTTGTCCGCGATGAGCGGGACGCTACCCGCGTAAATGCGTCCGTCATCGCTCATGCGAATGTCACGTGCGAAGGCTGGGACACCGTCCTTTCCGCGACCGATGCAGCGGGTGCTCGCATCCGCCCGCACAAGAAAGTCCTTGCGGTCGAACTCGCCATCGTTCTGTTCGCGTACCCGGCTGGCAAGCGCGTTCATGCTGCCGATTTCGGCCAGGGCCTCGCCTTCCCGCGCAGCCAACAGATAACGCTCGAAAGTTCCGGTCAAATCGATACGGTGGCCGGGTTCCGCATGACCGATGGCACCGGAGACTTCTGCGTCAAAGCGTGCGAGCGCTTTCTCAAGATGGCCGCTGAAGTAAGCGTGGCTGGCCTCGTGTCCCAGCGTCGCGGTAATGCCATCGATGCGCACGCCGGCATTCTTCTCGGCGAACAGGTCGGCGCTTACGGAAATGGTTCTTGTAGTGACGTCGTAGTGCCCGCCCTCATGAGGATCGACCGTCACGACGATGTGGTCCACACGCCCTTGGCTAACGGCGTCCGTCAGAGTAGCGGCCAGATAGGGAGAGCTTTCTATCGAGGCTACGATGTCGGCCTTGCTGGCGGGCGACAATCCATTCAACAACGGAACCAGTTCCACAGGCATATCGCGCATCATCGTTCTTCCTTAACCTGCAGCCTCCAAGCAATCAGCGTGTCGAAGATGCAGGCCGCACCGCCGCCGTGATCTCGGACAGGCACCTCTTGGATTTAGACGCATGTTGCGGCCGGTAACTGCCCAGCTTCACGATGAACTTTGCACTTGGGGTAGTGCGCTCCATCTCGACTGAATAGCGGGGATAAAGCAGACGTTCGCCGGTCGCTTTGTAACCAGCGCTTTGAAGCTCCGCGATCATCGCCGCGGTATCCACGAAGCACCGATCGCTCAGCCACAGGTTGAAATCGGCTTCATTGCCCGGGTAAAAAAATAACTGCAACGGCTCAGTCAACGTTCCAGGCTCTGCTTTCCACGCCCAGGTTTTGAACACCCAACCATTGGACAACTCGCCGATCCCTTCCTGGTTGAGCGGCTGTGTTGGCGATGGGAGCAATTTCAAGCCGAGCGATTTTTGTACCGCTTCGGGTTGGATATCTTCATAGCCTTGCAAACTGGCGATCTTGGACAGGAGCCTGCGCTGAAGCTCGGCTACGTCATAGCCGACCGATTGTTTTTCCGTGCTGCTGGCGGGGCCGGACGCCTTAGACCGATCGGATGCCGATTGCGCGCAAGCGCCGAGGGCAAGCAAACAAAGTGCCGAAATAGCACCGCTTATGAGCCGTTTCATTCGCTTCGTCCTGGCGAGGTCGGTCGGATCGAACTGTAGAGCACTTCGCCGAGAATAGGCAGGATCGTGCCGCGATGGAAACGACCGCAATGTGAGCACCGTCGCGACCGCGTCACCGCTTCAGCAGGCGAATCGGTACAAGGCGATACCGCAGGTGCGAGAAAGGCACTTTTACTGCTGATAAACTTTTGTTGCGGGAAGGGCTTCACTCCTCCCCGCAACAACACCGGCGCCTTCGTACAGGGAACCGTTGCTTGCAGCTACGGACCTCAGCCGGCCGCCACCAACTCCGGCGTGCGCGCGGTCGTCGCCGAAGTCGCCAGCAATCCCCGCGCCAACTCGCGCGCGGCCACCCGCAACTCCGGCACCGCGGTGATCTCCCAGCACTGCGCGCGCAGCAGCGGGCCGATCGCATACAGGCCGCGCACCGCCGCGCCTTTGTGGTCGAGCACTTCGAAGCGCGCGGAACTGCGCAATCCCAAACCGAGCGGATCGGCCGCGACCAGGCCCGATTCGCGCAGATGCGCGATCAGCGGATGGGTGGTGCGTTCCACGTCGGTGTCCAGTCCGGTCGCGCGGATCAGCGCGTCGAAGCGTTCGGTGCGTAGCTGCTGACCGCCGCGTTCACGGATCAACGCCTCTACCGCGTCGTCGCCGCGGCGCGCGCGCAGCAGGCGGCCGGCGCGTACTTGCAGCTGTCCGCTTTCGCGCAGTGCCTGCAGTTCCTCGGCCAGTTGCGGCGCGATGCGATGGCGAACGATTTCCCAGTACGAACGCAGATGACGCAGGAAGCTGGCCCGTTGCGGTTGCGGCAAGCCTTGCCAGAACGTTTGCAGATGCGGGCGCAACGCGTCGACCAGGCTGCGCCAGTCGGCCACCACCGGCGCCAGGGTGCGCAAGGCGCGCGAGAGTTCGCGCGGCGCATGCCGGTCCAGCGCGTGCAACACCGCAGGCGGCAGGGCGATGGGTTCGGGCGAGGTGTCGCCGTGCGCGCGCGGCAACAAGCCGTGCCGCGACAAGGCCACGATCGGCCCGCGGTGGCCGCGCCGCTGCAAGGTGACGACCACATCGGCCATGGTCAGGCCGGTGCCGACGATCAACAGGCGCGCGTCCGGCGCGATCGCATCGATGGCGCCGTCCTGCCAAGGCCAGCCCAGATAGCTCGGGTGGATCGCCAGGCGCGGTCCGATTCCGGGCAAGGGTTGCGGCGGCAGCGCGCCGAGCGCGAGCACCACCCGGTCGCTGAGGAAGTCGCTGCCGTCGGCCAGGTGCACGCGGAAACCGGCCGATGCGCGCTCGACCGCGATGGCTTCGTGGCGGATCTGGCTGAATGCCGCGGTGCTGCCGGCGATGGCGGTCTGCAGTTGCGCGTGCAGGTATTCGCCGTACAGCAGGCGCGGCAGATAGCTGCCGCGGGCGCGGTCGGTGAGGTTGAGCCAGTCGGCGAAACCGCCGGGTTGATCGGGCGTCGCGCCCAGGTCGCTGGCGCGCACGTTGAGCAGATGCTCCGGCCGCGCTTCGCCGTAGGCCACGCCGCGGCCGTAACTTTCCGGCTGGCCGATCAGGCACAACTCCACGCCCGGCCCGGCGTTGCGGGCCAATTCGCTGGCCAGCGCGCTGCCGCTGAAACCCGCTCCGACGATCGTGATCCGCATGAGACTGCTCCTGCGATGCGATGGGGAGCAGATGTTCTAGTGGATCGCGGCGGCGGCCGTGTAAAGCGCGGGTTACCGGTTCGTAAAGGGGCGCGGACGATGCGGAACCAGGTTATGACGATTGGGTATGAGGGTTGTCGTTAAATTGCAAACTGGGTTGGCTTGCTTGTCTTCCTCTCCCGCAAGCGGGAGAGGGAGACAAGCAGCGGGAGAGGGGACAGCAATGCTTACTTCGGACCAGCCAACTGCTTCGCCGTGCCATACGGCCAATGCTTCAAGCTGCCGGTCTTGACCCACTCCAACTGCATCGCCACATACCCATCGGCAGTGCGGGTGTGCTGGCGCTCGCCCTTGGCGTCCTTCTCGAACTCCAGAATGCCGTGGTCGGCTTGCGGGAACACCACGCTGGTAATCGGCCGGCCGGCGTCGCCCAGCGCCTTCAAACGCTTCTGGGTTTCTTCCGACGGCGCTTCCACGTCGTCGCCGCCCAGCACCCACAGTTGCGGGGTGTTCAAGCTGCGCAGCACCGGCATCGGGTCGTAGTCCCAGCTGACTTCGAAATCGTACTTGGCCATCTCGGCCTTCACTTCTTCGCGGGTGTGCTGGGCGACCAAACCGGTGTATTCGCCCTTGAGCGCTTTCCACCACGGCTCGGCCTGATACTTCTTGCGCAAGGCTTCGACCTGCTCGAAACCGCGCGCGCCGCTAGTGGAGGCGACCAGTCCGGTCGCGTCGCTGACCTCGCGCGCCTTGCGCAAAGTCTCCGCATCGCCGAAGCCGGCCGCGCGCAGATCCAATACGACCTGATCGCGATCCTCCGACAACACGCTGTCGGCCAGGCCGAAGCCGACGAACACGAACTGCGCCTGCGGGGTCTTGCTGGCCGCCAACGGCGCCACCCAGCCGCCCTGGCTGCCGCCGTGGAAGCCGATCCGGCCGATCCGCTTGCCGCCCAGGCGCTGCGCTTCGCGCAAGGCCGCGCCGGCGTCGTCGGACAGGTCGTGGAAGTTCTGCGAGTACTTGCCGCTGGAACCGCCGGTGCCGCGCTTGTCGTAGACGAACAAGCCCACGCCTTCGGCCGGGAACAGATGCTGTTGGTAGTAGCCGTCGACGCCGGAGTAATTCTCCGAGCCGTGCACCATCACGATCACCGGCACGTCGGTCTGGCCCTTGGGCAGCACCAGACGGCCGCGCAGGCTCACGCCCTTGCCTTCGAACTTGGTCTCGACGATGTCGAAGTCGATCTTCTTGCCGGCGTGGCCTGCGTATTGGATGCGGCCTTCGGCGCAGTCGCCCAGCTCGACCTTGACCCCGTCGGGTTGATCGGTCCAGCCGCGGGTGCTGGTCCAGGCGCCGTCCTTGGACACCAGCTTGCCGGTGCGGCCGTCGAGCAGACGCCA
This sequence comes from Pseudomonas sp. CGJS7, assembly GCF_036961695.1. Taxonomy (NCBI): domain Bacteria; kingdom Pseudomonadati; phylum Pseudomonadota; class Gammaproteobacteria; order Pseudomonadales; family Pseudomonadaceae; genus Pseudomonas; species Pseudomonas sp. CGJS7. Next base: position 117,691 of record NZ_JBAMDI010000015.1, read on the forward strand.
ACGCAGCACCGAGGTCTTGTCGGTGGTGCCCAGCGCGACCACGCTGCCGTCGTCCAGGCGATAAGCGCCGGCATGGCAGCGGGCGTCGATTTCTTTATCGGCAGCGGGTTTGACGGCCGGTTCGGCCGCGGACGCGGCGGCGCAGGCCAGCAGCGCGGTCAGCAGGACGGTGCGGCGCAGGGTGGAAGCTTTCATGGGGCGGGCCGTAGAGGGAGGTCGTGGCTTGTGATGCGCGCAGCGTCGTGGCGGTTGCGTTGCCGTGCAAGCAACGCTCGACACTTTCTTTTCAAGCGCCGATGTGCTCCGCCCGCGGCGCCGGCTTGGGCGCGGCCGGCGCGCCCCAGCGACGATCGGCCCATAGCTTGGCGATGATCGCGACCAGCAACGGACCGAACCAGGCCGCGTAGTGCAGGGCGGTGCCATCCACCATCGGCAACAAGCGCGGCAAGCCGATGCCGAGGAAGGCGATGTGCACGGCGATGCCGTTGCCGATCATCGCGGTGTAATGCTCGACCAGCCACCAGCGCGGCTGCTGAGCCAGGCGCTCGCGCATGCGGCGTTTGCGCAGCATGTCGATGCCGACGTACAGACCGATGCTGGAGAAGCCGGCGAACAGCGGCGCGCCGATCTTCAGGCCCAAGCCCAGCATCGCCGCGCCCGACAGCAACGACAGCACGGCCAGCGCGGTATAGACCAGGCCGGTGTAACGATGCACATCGCGCTTGTCGGCGATGGCGCGCCAACCCGCCCAGGTGCCGGTGGCGGTGATGACGACCAGATAGGCCAGAAACGCGGCGGTGTTGGGCTTGCCCTGATGCAGCGCATACAGCGTCATCGGCACGGCGGTGACGACGATGCCGCTCATCGCCAGCAGGAACAGCTGCCCGGCGCGGCGGTGCAGCGGGCTGCCCTTGCGCGCCAGGCCGGCGCTCCAGAAGCCGATCAGCGCCAAGGCGCCGACCGCGATGTGCAGGTATTTGACGATGGCGTATGCCGTTTCCATGCCGGACCTCCCGCCCGGCGGACGGCGCCGGGGCAGGCTCATGTTCGGCCGCACGCGCCGCCGCGGCAGCGCCCGACGGTCACCATCTGGACCTGCCGGAAGTCACTTTCGCGCGCGTCCCCATTGCCGGCGCGGCGCCCGCGTCGCAGCATGCCGGCATGAACAAGCTGCTGCGCCAGAACCTGCTGCAACCGATGAACCTGCCGGCGCTGCTGACCTGGCTGGCGGTGGCGCTGTCGTTGCGCTTCGACGACGACGCCGCAACGGTGCCGATGTGGCTGGCGATGGCGACCTTCGCGCTGTCCTTCCTCGCCCACGATCTGGTGCCCGAGCGCAGCGTGTACCGGCGCGCGGGCCTGTTCGCGCTGGAAATCGGCAGCGCGCTGATGGTGTGCTGGTACGCCTCGCGCGGCGGCGCTGCGCCGGGATTGCTGGTGGTGCTGGCCGCGCACATGACCATGGTGTACTCGCCGCGCACGGTGATCGCGATCGTGGTGCTGATCAACCTGGCGCTGTTTCTGATCCTGTGGCATTCCGGCAGCCGCGCGCCGCTGATCATCACCTTGATCTTCGCCGGTTTTCAGTCGTTCTCGGCGATCGTCGCCCACTACGCGCGCAGCGCCGAACGCACCCGCGACCGCCTGGCCCTGGTCAACGCCGACCTGCTCGCCACCCGCGCCCTGCTCGCCGACAGCGCCCGCGACGCCGAGCGGCTGCGCATGGCGCGCGAGTTGCACGACGTGGCCGGACACAAGCTCACCGCGATGATGTTGAACCTGCGCGCGCTGGCGGCCGAGCCGGACCTGCGCGAGCGCCGCGAGGTGCAACTGGCCCAGCGCCTGGCCGGCGAATTGCTCGGCGACATCCGCAACGTGGTCCAGGCCTTGCGCGACGCGCGCGGGCTGGACCTGGCCACCGCCTTGCGCGCGCTGGCCGCGCCGATGCCCAAGCCGGCGCTGGACCTGCATATCGATGAAGACATCCATCTCACCGATCCGATGCTCGCCGAAACCCTGCTGCGGGTGGTCCAGGAAGCGCTGACCAACAGCGCGCGCCACGCCGAGGCCGAGCGGGTCGAGGTGGACATCCGCCGCGACGGCGCCGCGCTGCGGATCGTCATCGAAGACGACGGCCGGGTACGCGGCGCGGTGCGCGAGGGCAACGGTTTGGCGGGCATGCGCGAGCGCGTCGCCGCGGCGGGCGGCATCATGCAGCTTTCGGCCAACGCCCGGGGCGGCATGCGCATCGAAGCGAGTTTTCCCTTGAGCGCGCTCAACGCCGCGCCGCATGCGGGCGCGCCGGCATGAGCGCGGACGCGAAACCGCCGCTGCGGCTGGCGCTGGCCGACGATCAGATGCTGGTGCGCGCCGGCCTGCGCGCGCTGCTGGAACGGCTGGGGCTGCAGATCGCGTTCGAAGCCGACGACGGCCAGGCCTTGCTCGATCGGCTGGCCGAAACCGCGGTCGACGTGGTCCTCAGCGACATCCGCATGCCCGGCGTCGACGGCATCCAGGCGCTGCAACAACTGCGCGAGCGCGGCGACCGCACCCCGGTGCTGCTGCTGACCACCTTCGACGACAGCGACCTGTTGCTGCGCGCCACCGAAGCCGGCGCGCAGGGCTTTTTGCTCAAGGACGCGGCGCCGGAAGACCTGCGCGAGGCGATCGAACGCGTCGCCGCCGGCGAAACCCTGCTGCAGCCGGTCAGCACCGAACCGGTGCGCGCGCGCTACCGCTACCACGCCGACGACGCGCCGCGCGCGTTGTTCACCGAGCGCGAGGTCTCGGTGCTGCGGCTGATGGCCGGCGGCTATTCCAACAAGGAGATCGCGCGGGCGATGTTCCTGGCCGAAGGCACGGTCAAGAACTACGTGTCGGTGATCCTGGAAAAGCTCGACACCCGCGACCGCACCCGCGCGGTGCTCAAGGCGATTACCTTGCGGGTCATTTGAGCGATCCCGCGACGTTCCGCCCTCCCTGCAGGAGCGGCGCAAGCCGCGACCGCGACACGTCGGACACGGCGCATGTGGCGCTTGCAGGTGAACTTGTCTTCGAATTTGCGTCGTCAGCGCGGTTTCGCGGTCGCGGCTCGCGCCGCTTCTACAGGGAGCGGATGTCACAGACGCCGGGCCTGGATCGTCGAACCCGACGAATGCTTCGCTATCATCCGCACCGCCGCCAAGACCCGAACCCATGACCGCCGCCGACGATACCCGCCTGTTCGCCCAGACCGCGCCGATGCTGACCGGTCTGGCCTATCGCATTCTCGGCTCGCGCGCCGACGCCGAGGACGCGGTCCAGGACACGTTCCTGAAGTGGCAGGCCGCCGACCGCGCCAGCATCGACAACCCGGGCGCCTGGCTCACCACCGCCTGCACCCGCCGCTGCATCGACCTGCTGCGTTCGGCCCACCGCACCCGGGTGGATTACGTCGGCGAGTGGTTGCCCGAGCCGATCCACGCCGAAACCACCGGCGAGCCGGAGGCGCAGTTGGCGTTGGCTTCATCGTTGTCGACGGCGTTTTTGTTGCTGTTGGAACGGCTGACGCCGAAGGAGCGCGCGGCGTATTTGCTGCACGAGATCTTCGATCAGCCGTATGCCGACGTGGCGCGGATTCTGGAGATCGAAGAACCCGCCTGCCGCAAGCTGGTGCAGCGCGCGCGCGGGCATGTCGAACAGGGCAAGGTGCGTCACGTCACCCCGGCCGAGCAGCAGGACCGGCTGTTGGCGGCGTTCGAAACCGCGCTGGTGCAGGGCCACACCGCGCCGCTGGCGGCGCTGCTGTCGGAGCAGATCGCATTGCGCGCGGACGGTGGCGGCAAGGCTACGGCGGCGGCGCAGGCGTTGCACGGGCGCGATGCGGTGCTGGGCTTCATCGAGTCGGTGCTGCATCCGGCTTGCCGCGAGGATCGGTGGACCTTCGTCGATCTCAATGGCTCGCGCGGGGTGATTCTGGAGCGCGAGGGCCGGATCGAGGCGGCGTTGAGCTTCGGTTACGACGAAGCGGGGCAGCTGCACGACATCTTCATCATGCGCAATCCGGACAAGTTGGCGCGGTTGGAGGCGGTGCGGATTCGGTGAGGGGGGATTAACCGCTCTGGCTCAAATCCCCCGCGCCCGCTGCGCGGGCGCTGCCCCCTTTGCTAAAGGGGGCGATGGCCCAAGCCGCGTTGTATCGATTCCCTCCACACCCACCAGACCGGTTCCCCCCTTTGAAAAAGGGGGGCCAGGGGGGATTTGCTCTTGCTCTGCAAACAATCAGCTACCCCGCCCCCACCGACCGCATATAAGCCTCCAACCCCCGCGCCTGATCCGCCTCGAACACCTCGCTGCCCGCCGTATACGCCACGATCCGATCCAGACGGAAATTGCGGAAGCCCAACCGCAACCGACACCACGCCCCCAAGGTCCACGAGCCGCCCCAGAACGACAGGCACAACGGCTCGACCTCGCGCTCGCTGGTCTGCTCGGACGCGTCGCGGTACGACAACCACAACACCCGGCTGTCGCCGACCGCCCGATGCAGCTCATCGATCAAGCCGCTGGCCTCGATCCGATTGTCGAGCTGCGGCGCAAAGATCCGCGTCTGCCCCGCGCGTTCGCGCAGGTCCGCCGGCAACACCGCCTCGATCTTGAGCAAGGCCGCGGTGGCGCCGCGGCCCAGGCGCTCGCCGCCGAAGGCGCGGACGAAGCGGCTGCCGACCACCAAGGCTTCGAGCTCGTCGGGACTGAACATCAGCGGCGGGATGTCGGCGCCCTTGCGCAGCAAGTAGCCGACCCCGGCCTCGCCCTCGATCGGCACGCCGGAACGCTGCAGGTCGGCGACGTCGCGATAGACCGTGCGCAGCGACACTTCCAGCGTATGCGCCAGCTGCTGGGCGGTGATCGCTTGGCGGCGGCCGCGCAGGGCATGGATCAGCAGGAACAGTCGGTCGGCGCGGCGCATCCCGCATGATCCCGCGCAGCGCCCGCGCGCTCAAGCGCTGGCCGGCCGCTCATCCGCGCAGCTCCGAACGCGCGGTCGGCGCCAGCCGCAAGCGCTGCGGCGCGCGCTTGAGATCGCCGAGCAAGGCATCGGCCCAGGCCGCGCGCCACCCGGGGTCGGCGTCCAGCCGCGCTTGATGCTCGCGCTGGCTGGCCGCATCGGGATACGCGGCGAACCACACCAGCACTTGCTCGCCCTCGCGCACCGGCAAACGCGGGTAGCCGTTGGCGGTGGCATCGGTGACGTAGGTCGCCAACAGGCGCGCGCCGCCTTCGCTCAGGCGCGGGGCGAACTCGCGCTCGAAGCGCTGCAAAAATCCGTGCTCGGCCGGCGCGTTCAAATCGCAGATGCCGGCGATCACCACGCCCTCGCTGTGGGCGCGGCTGCCGAGCGGTTCGCGCGCGTGCGGTGCCGGGGCGAAACCCGAATCCGGCCGCGCCGGCCGCAGCATCAGCACGTCGTCGTTGTCGAGCAGGGTGGCGTTGGCGGCGGAGCGGTTGCGCAGCCAGATCGGGCCGGAATAGAACGCATCGAGCGACGCGGCGCGCAATGCATGGTCGGGAAAGCCGCGGATCCAGGTATAGCGGTCGCCGTGGTCGAGATCGCGGAACTGGCCGATCAGGTGCATGCCCAGCGCTTCCTGCGATTCGATGAACTCAGCCTCGAACAATTCGACCATATCCTCGCGACGCCCCGGATTCATTCGGTACTGGCGCAGCTCGATCACCCCGTCGTGGTGCGACAAGCGGCCGTTTTCGTCGCTGCGGCGCATCCACATATGCCAGTTGGTTTCCCAGCTCTGGCCGCCGTCGGCGGAAAATTCCTGATGCCAGTGCGCGGTGTTGGCGCTGATGTCGCTCCAGACAAAGCGCGCGCGCACCGGCCGGCCCTGGTGTTCGAGTTCGCCTTCGAACTTGCCCACGCCGTGCTCGAACCCGCCCACCACCGGCGCTTCCAACACGCCGTCGTGGCTGCCCGCCCACCAGATGCTCCATTGCCGGCGCTGCAGGTCGAACAAGCGCAGGGTCATGCCCTGAAAACCGCCGTCGGCGCCGGGCCGCCGCCAATCGCTGAGGAAGGCGTCGACATTGCCCAGGCCGGCCAGCACCGGCGCGCAGGTTTGGGTCGCGGGGAAGATCTCCCAGTCCTGCGAGCCGCTCAGGCGTTGGCGCAGGCGCTGGTTGTGCACTTGCCAGCGGCCGTGCAGGAAGTCGAAATCGTGGCGGCCGTCGGCGGCCTTGGCGTCGTTCATCGCGCTCGCTCCCGATCAGGCCAGACGGGTCATGCGCATGACCCAGTTGGTTTCCCAACTCTTGCCGCTGTCGGGCGAGAGCGCTTGTTCCCAGCGCACACTGTCGGCGCGGATGTCGGTCCACCGCGCGCGCGAGGGCAGCAGCTTGCCTTCGTGCAGCTCTTCGCCCTGGAACAGGCCGACGCCGTCGCGGAAGCCGCCGATCAGCGGCGGCTCCAGCACGCCGTCGCGGTCGCTGGCCCAGTACACATGCCATTGCCGGGTCTGCGGGCGGTACAGGCGCAGGGCGAAGCCTTCGATGCCGCCGTTCCAGTCGGTCTGGTAGCGGTCGACGCTGCCCAGGCCGCCGAGCACCGGCCGGCATTCGTCGGTGGCCTCGAACTCGATCCAGTCGTCGCTGCCGACCAGACGCTTGGCCAGCCGGCGGTTCTCGACCCGCCAGCGGCCGAAGTAGAAATCGAAGTCGTGGCGGCCGTCGTGGGCGGCGGCGGGATCGCGCGCGGCTGCTTGAGCGGTCGCGACGCTGGCTGGCAGCGCCGAAGACAGCGCGGCCAGCGGCACGGCGGCGCCCAGTTGCAGCATCGTGCGTCGTTGCTTGTCGATTTCCTTGCGGCCCACCGCTTGCTCCCCTCACCGTGCCGATCGCACGCCGACACAGTGGGGCGGAGCTGCTGCCAGCCTGTTGTCAGCAGGGGCGGGGAAGCGGGCGAATGCGCAATCGCGGGACAACCCGGCCGCGCTTGGGATTAAACCGGCGGCGGCGGGAAGCGCACGCTTATTTCGAACCCCTTGCCGGGCCCGCGCGGGTCTTCGGCCGCACGGTCCAGGCCCGGACCGCAGTCGATCCGCGCGCCGTGGGTCTGGGCGATCCGCGCGACCAGCGACAGGCCGATGCCGCTGCCGCCCTCTTGGCCGCCGGGCGCGCGGTAGAACCGGTCGAAGATGCGTTCGCAATCCTCCGGCGACACGCCGCAGCCGTTGTCGGCCACCCGCAGCACCACCGCGCCGTCGTCCTGGGCCGCGCACGACACCGCGACCTGTCCCTCGGCGCCGGCATGGCGCACCGCGTTGTCGATCAGGTTGCGCAGCAAGATCCCGAGCTGGTCGACATCGCCGAGCAACCGCGCCGGGCCGGCGCGCAAGCTGATGCGCTGGCGGCGCTCGCGCGCCAGGGTTTCGAAGTCGCGGATCACCAGCACGATCAGGTCCGACAGATCCAGCGGCGCCAGCCGCACCGATTCCTCGCCGGCGTCCAGCCGCGCCAGATCCAGCAACTGCTCGGACAGCCGCGCGCTGCGCTGGACCCCGGCGTTGAGCCGGAGCAGGGCGGCGTTCTTTTCTTCCAGCGTGCTCGCGCGCAGCGCCAGTTCGGCGTGGGTGCTCAACACCGCCAGCGGCGTGCGCAGCTCGTGGGCGGCGTCGGAAATGAAACGGCGCTCGTGCTGGACCGCGGCGTCGACGCGTTCTAGCTGATTGTTGAAGGCATCCACCAACGGCCGGAACTCGGCCGGCAAGGCCTGGGTCGGCAGCGGGGTGAGATCCAGCGGCGGGCGCCGTTGCAGGGTTTCGCGCAATGCGGTGATCGGGCGCAGCGAGCGGCCGATCACCTTCCAGGTGGCCAGGCCGAACAGCACCAGGATCAAGGCCGCGGCCAACAGACTGCCGACGATCCAGCCCTGCAGTTCCTGGATCGCCATCTGCTTGCTGCGGCCGACCTGCACGATCAGCCCGCGGCTGGTATCGGTGAGCGTGTACACCTGCCAGCGCTCGCCGTTGATGACGCGCCGGGCGAAGCCGTCCTTGAACTGCGGATTCAGCGGCTCCAGCGGCGCAGCCGGCGAATACACCACGTTGCGGCCCTGCGCCCACACCTGAAAGCTCATCTTGCGGTCGGCCGCGACCGGCACGGTGACCCGCTTGGGATCGCGCGAGGGCAGCCGTTCCAGGCCTTCGGGCATCGAGCCGAGCACCTGTTCGGCGATCTCGCGCAGCGAGTTGTCGAGCATGCCCGAGTGCTCGCGGCCGAGTTGCCAGATCTGACAGGCCAGCCAAACGAACCAGGCCAGCAACACGGTCTTGAGCAGCACCCAGGTCAGCTTCCAGCGCAGCGAACGGCCGCCGGCGAAGGATTCGTGCTGCCGGCAACGCTCGCGCCAGGCGCGCCGGCGGCGACGACGTTCGCGCCAGCGTTCGCGGCGTTGCGCTTGTTCGGCGGCCGGCGCGGTATCGGCGCCGGGCGGGTCGATCGCGCTCATGCCGGCCCGCCGCCGATGCGGTAGCCGTAGCCGTGCACGGTCACGATCAACTGCTCGCCGAGTTTGCGCCGCAGCTGATGCACGTACACCGCGATGGTGTTGCTCTCGATCGTGCCCGAGCTGCCGTACACCGCTTCTTCCAGTTGCTCGCGGGTGACCGCGCGGCCCTGGCGTTCCAGCAACAGCATCAGGGTGCGGAATTCATGGCCGCTCAACGCCACCGGTTCGCCGTCGCGGGTGACCAGGCGCCGGGCCGGATCCAGCACCACCGCGCCGCAGCTCAGCACCGGCGAAACCCGGCCCTGGCTGCGCCGCATCACCGCGCGCAAACGCGCGCACAACTCATCGAGCTGGAACGGTTTGACGATGTAGTCGTCGGCGCCGGCATCGAGCCCGGCGATGCGTTCGCTGAGTTTGTCGCGCGCGGTGACGATCAACACCGGGGTGGCGTCGTAGCGGTTGCGCAAGGTGCTGAGCACGCCCAGCCCGGAGCCGCCGGGCAAGCCGACGTCCAGCACCACCGCGTCGTAATCGTGATCGACCAGCGCGGTCTTGGCCAACGGCGCATCGGCGACCCAGTCCACGCGCCAACCGTCGTGGGTCAGCCCCGCGCGCACCGCCTCGGCCAGCATCGCGTCGTCTTCCACCAGCAGAATCTTCATGCCTCGTCTTGCGTCATTTGGCCGCATCGCCGGAATGCAGGGTGCGCCGGCACGATTAAAAACTTCTTAAAAGCCGGCGCGCAGGATGTACTTGCACGACCCGTGGAACCCACGTGCCCGCCGTCACGGCCGCGCCCGTCGCCGAGGATGCTACGCCCCTGGCGTCCGCGGCGGCAGGCCATGACCGGCAACGCTCGGCCCGTCCCGCCCTTGTTCTCAACCGGAAGCCCGCGATGACCCCCCAATTAGCCGCGTCCGACCCCGCTCCCGCCGCCGCGCGCGCGCCCCTGGCGCTGAGCGTGCGCCCCGTGCGTCCCGCCGATGCGCCGACGCTGATCGCGCTGTGCGAAGAACACGCCGACAGCCGCGCGCTGGAACGCCGCCCTTACGGCCCGCCACGCGCGGATGCGATGGAGTTGATGGAGGTGCTGTTCGAGCCGCCGTTCGGCGCTTGGGCGTGGTTGGCCGAAGTGGACGGCGCGGTGGTCGGCTATGCCAGCGCGACCGCGGGGTTTTCGATGCTCGAACGCGCTTACTGTTTGCAGCTGGACGACCCGTACGTGCGCGAGCCTTGGCGCGAGCGCGGGGTGGAAACCGAATTGCTGCGGCAGGCGCTGGAGGCGGCGCAGCGTTTTGGGTGTTTGAATCTGCAATGCCAGTCGCCGTTGTGGAGCGAGGCTGCGCGCGAACTCGACGCGCCGCTGCGCGCGGTGCGGGTGGAGGCGATGCGGTATGTGGTGCGTACGGAAGGCGAGGTGGGGTGAGGGTGATTCGGAGTCGTAGTTCGGAAGCTGCGCGCTTGGCTGCTGTCGGCAACGATGTACTTACCTACCGTGGACAACGACGCACCTACCTACCGTCGATAACGACGCACTTGCTTACCGTCGATAACGACGTACTTACCTACCGTCATTCCCGCGAAGACGGGCTCCGCTTTACTTCGGCGGAGCCGAACATCCAGTGCCTTTCGTGCGAGAACGTTTGAAGTCGCTGGATTCCCGCGTTCGCGGGAATGACGGCCTGGAGAGATCGCGCTGAAGGCTCTTCGCTTTTGACTCCAGCCTTTGCGCATTCGCCCTCCCGCCTCACTCTCCCGACACCTCCTCATCCCCCGCCTCGCCGTCGAACAAATCCGACTGCGCGACCGCTTCGTGCTCCTCCACGAAACCCGACAAACCCACCCCGACCAACCGGTACAAAGTCGCCGCCGGCAAGTCCACCCGCGCGCGCAAGGCGCAGGCCAGATCGGCCAGTTCGGCTTCGCTGGCCGGCGGCTGCGGCGGCGTCAGGCTGCGGGTGAGGATGCGGAAATCCGCGGTCTTGAGCTTGAGCACCACCGTGCGCGCGATCCGCCCGGGATGCTGCTGCAATTCGCGCCGATAACCGGCCCAGGTCTTGCCCGCCAACACCCGCAGATCGGCTTCGACCTCGCTCAACGGCAGGTCGCGTTCGAAGGTGTCTTCGGAGGAAATCTGCAGCGTCGGCCGCGAGGGTTCGACCGGATGGTGGTCGATGCCGTAAGCCAGTTCGTGCAAGCGCCGGCCCCAACGGCCGAAGCGTTGCTCCAACGCCACCGCGCCCAGCGCGCGCAAGTCGGCGACCACGCTTACGCCCAATTCGGTCAGCTTGGCTTCCATCACCTTGCCCACGCCGGGCAAACGCCCGACCGGCAGCGGCGCCAGAAACGCTTCGACCTGATGCGGCTTGACCACGAACAAGCCGTCGGGCTTGTTCCAGTCCGAAGCGATCTTGGCCACGAATTTGTTCGGCGCCACCCCGGCCGATGCGGTCAGCTGGGTTTCTTCGCGGATCGCGGCGCGGATCGACTCGGCGGTGGCGGTGGCCGAGGGCAGGCCGGTCTTGGTGGTGGTGACGTCGAGGTAGGCTTCGTCCAGCGACAGCGGTTCGATCAGATCGGTGTGGCGGGCGAAGATCTCGCGCACCTGGCGCGAGACCGCCTTGTAACGCGCGAAGTCCGGCGGCACGAACACCGCCTGCGGGCACAGCCGCTCGGCGCGCACCGCCGGCATCGCCGAGCGCACGCCGAACACCCGCGCTTCGTAGCTGGCCGCGCACACCACCGAGCGCGCGCCGCGCCAGGCCACCACCACCGGCTGTCCGCGCAACGCCGGATCGTCGCGCTGCTCCACCGACGCGTAGAACGCGTCCATGTCGACATGCAGGATCTTGCGCGGGGACGCGGGCTCGGACACGCAACGGCGGATGCGGGAGACAGCGCGCAT
>NZ_JBAMDI010000150.1:0-24639 GCF_036961695.1 Pseudomonas sp. CGJS7
GGCGGGCGTCGGCGGCAAGCGCGGCGCGGGGCGGCGCTTACTTCAAGGTGCGATTGAACAACTCGTGGATGCGGCGGTATTCGTCGTACCACGCGTCGGGGTGAACGAAGCCGTGGCGTTCCAGCGGATACGGCGCGATTTCCCACTTGTCCTTGCGCAGCTCGATCAGGCGCTGGGTCATCATCACCGAGTCCTTGAAGAACACGTTGTCGTCGATCATGCCGTGAGCGATCAGCAGATTGTCCTTGAGACCGGCGGCGTACTCGATCGGCGAAGACTTCTTGTAGGCCTCCGGGTCAAGCTCCGGCGTGTTGAGGATGTTGCTGGTGTACTCGTGGTTGTACTGCGACCAGTCGGCGACCGGGCGCAGCGCGGCGCCGGCCTTGAACTTGCCCGGCTCGCGGAACAGCGCCATGAAGGTCATGAAGCCGCCGTAGGAGCCGCCGTAGATGCCGGCGCGGTCGCGGTCGCCCTGCTTGTTGTCGACCAGCCAGTCCAGGCCGTCCAGATAGTCTTCCAGCTCCGGGTGGCCCATCTGCCGGTAGATCGCGGTGCGCCAGTCGCGGCCGTAGCCTTCCGAGGCGCGGTAGTCCAGATCCAGCACCACATAGCCTTCCTGCACCAGCAGGTTGTGGAACATCTGCTCGCGGAAGTAATTGGGGTAGCGGTTGCTGACGTTCTGCAGATAGCCGGCGCCGTGCACGAACATCACGATCGGGTACTTCTTGCCGGGCTCGTAATTCTTCGGCCCGTAGAACTTGCCCCAGACCGTGCCGGCGCCGTGCTTGGACGGCACTTGCACGTACTCGGGCTGGATCCACTCGCGACTCTTGAACTCGTTCTTGCGCGTGTCGGTGAGCTTGGCCGTGTTCTCGCCGTCGATGCCGACCACCGCCACTTGCGGCGGCATGTAGCTTTGCGAGTAGCGCACCAGCAGCTTGGCGCCGTCGGGCGAGACCGCGTAGCTTTCCACGCCGTCCAGCGCGGTGACTTCGCGCACCGCGCCGCCGCCGCGGTCGACCGCGCAGACTTCGTAGTCGCCCGGCCACTTGCGGTTGCACAGGAAGAAGAAGGTCTTGCCGTCGGCGCCGAGGGTGGGCTGGGAGACTTCCCACTGGCCCGAGGTGATCGCGCGCGGCGCGCCGCCGTTGTCGCTGACGTACAGATGCGAGTAGCCGCTTTGTTCCGACAGCAGCCACAGGCCGCCGTCGGCGAGCCAGCCGAACTCGTTGAAGTCCCAGCCGACCCAGGCCTTGTCGGTCAGGCGGTGGCGGGTGTCGAGGGTGGCCTTGGCCAGATCGACCGAGGCCAGCCAACGGTCCTTGTTGTCGATCGCGCGCACCAGCACCGCGGCGTGGCGGCCGTCCTGGCTCCAATGGATCGCCGCGTCCTCGCCGTTGCCTTCGCTGGCGATGCGCACCGGGCGGTCGCCCTTGAGCGGATCGAGCTTGGCGGCCTTGCGCATCGCCGCCATCGGATCCACGCCGATGCCGGGCAGCTTGTCGAAGGCCAGTTCGCTGGCCTTGGCCGTGGCCACGTCGACCAGCCACAGCTTCTGCGGCAGCGGCGGGTTGCGGCCGACGCGGGTGCGCACTTCCTCGAATTCTTCGTAACCCGATTCGGTCACGTACTTGGGCATCTTGCCGGCGGTGCCGGCGTCGCCCTTCTTGGCCTGGGTCACCACCAGCACGTAGCGGCCGTCGGGCGAGAGCGCGCTGTCGACGATTTCGACCTCATCGCCCAGATACACCGGCTTGGGCGCGCGGCTGCCGTCGCTCTTGCGCCAGGCGTCGTCCTGCTCGCGCGCGGCGTCGCGTGCGGCGCGGGCGGTGCGCAGGGTGTCGATGGTGGCCAGTTGGTAATCGCGCAGGGTGTCGGCCTTGGGCGGCTTGGCCGGGTCGTTTTCGGCGCGCACTTGCGCGGCCTGGCTCACGCCCTGGCCGGCGCGCCACTGGTACCACTGGTTGTCGGCGCGGAAGATCAGGTTGCCGCTCTGGCCGAACTGCGGGCGCGATTCGATCTCGTTGCTGCGGGTGACCTGGGTCAGCGCGCCGCTGCGCAGATCGCGCACGAACACGTCGCCGTTGCGGACGAAGGCCATGCGCGCGCGTTGCGCGTCGTAGGCCGGGTCGATCGCGTCGAGGTCGGAGCGCGCGGCGCCGTCCAGGCGCTGCGGCGCGCCGCCGGCGACGCCGGCCTGCCAGGTGTCGCGGATGATCCCGCCGTCGCGCTTGAGCTGGTACTGCACGCGCTGGCCGTCCCAGGCCCACCAGGCGCGTTCGACCGGCGGGCCGATCCAATCCGGGTCGGCCATGGTGTCGGCCAGGGTCAGCGGCTGGGCCGCCTGCGCGAAAGCGGCGCTGGCGAGCAGCGCCAGCGGCAGGGCGGCGAGCGTGGCGTAGGAGATGCGCATCGAACGGGCTCTAGGGACAAAAGAGGGCGCAGGGTAACAGTCCGGGGCGGGGCGACGGGCCGGCCGTTGGTCATGGGATTGGGGTGAATACGCGTTGTGGCTGTACTGGTTCGCGCGGATTTGCCTGATCGGCGATTTGGGTAGCCGATTTCCCCCCTCCCGCCGCGCTTAAGCCCCTCTCCCGCTCGCGGGAGAGGAGGGGGTGAGGGCACGACAGTTGGCGTTGCGGCCGCGGGCCCTCATCCGCCCTTCGGGCACCTTCTCCCGCAAGCGGGAGAAGGGCTCGACCCAACCCTCTCCCAGAATTTGATAGCCCCTCTCCCGCTTGCGGGAGAGGGGTTGGGGTGAGGGCACGACAGTTAGCGTTGTGGCCGCCGCCCTCATCCGCCCTCCCGGCACCTTCTCAGCCTTGCACTCCCTTCGGTCGCCGCAAGCGGAAGAAGGGAAAGTCTGAGTTTCCAAAAAAAGAATCGCAAAAATCCACTGGACAAAACGTCTCAGGTGAGCAGCCGTGAGCGAACAAAATCCTCGCAAGCGGCGATTTTGCGAACGCGCCGCACCGCCGCGTTTTGTCGCACACCCCATCGATCCCAAGCCGAGAAACGCGACGCAATCCCGAAACATCGACGCCACCGACTTCCGCGCAAGCACTTGTTCCCACACGTTTACGACGCGACACGGCGGATAAGCGCGAATCCGTTCCGCCCGCCACCACGCCACGCTCACCGCCTTTGCGGTTTATGTGATTCCACCCACCCGCCGTTACCGGTGCATGTTGCGGCGCAAAATGAACCCGCTGGCGCGTAGTCGCGCGCCATGGAGGCAATGCACGTGGACGCCTTGTTGTTGTCGCGAATCCAGTTCGGCTTCGTGATTTCGTTTCATATCCTGTTTCCCGCCTTCACCATCGGCCTGGCCAGTTGGTTGGCGTTCGTGGAATGGCGCTGGCTGCGCACGCGCGACACCTTGTGGCGCGATCTGTACTTCTTCTGGACCAAGGTCTTCGCCGTGTCCTTCGGCATGGGCGTGGTGTCCGGCATCGTCATGAGTTTCCAGTTCGGCACCAACTGGGCGGTGCTCAGCGAGCAGGCCGGCAGCATCCTCGGGCCGCTGCTGGCGTATGAGGTGCTGACCGCGTTCTTCCTGGAAGCGACCTTCCTCGGGGTGATGCTGTTCGGTTGGAACCGGGTCAACGAACGCATGCACTTCCTGGCCACCTGCATGGTCGCGCTGGGTACCTTGATCTCGACCTTCTGGATCATCTCGGCCAACAGCTGGATGCAGACGCCGACCGGCCACACCATCGTCAACGGCGTGTTCGAGCCGGCCGATTGGTGGGCGATCGTGTTCAACCCGTCCTTCCCGTACCGGCTGGCGCACATGGTGCTGGCGGCGTTCATCACCACCTGCTTCGTGATCGGCGGCGTCGGCGCTTCGTATCTGCTGCGCGGCATCCATGTCGAAGCCGGCAAACGCATGCTCAAGGCGGCGGTGATCTTCGCCGCGATCACCGTGCCGGCGCAGATCTTTGTCGGCGATCTGCACGGCTTGAACGCGCGCGAGCATCAGCCGATCAAGGTCGCGGCGATGGAAGCGCACTGGGAATCCAAGCCGCCCGGCGAAGGCGTGCCGCTGATTCTGTTCGCGGTGCCCAACGAGAAAGCCGAGCGCAACGATCTGGAGATCGCCATACCCAAGCTCGGCAGCCTGATTCTGACCCACACTCTGGACGGCGACATCCAGCCGCTGAAGTCGGTGCCGGCCAGCGAGCGGCCGCCGGTGAAGCCGGTTTTCTACGCGTTCCGGGTGATGGTCGGGCTGGGCATGGCGATGCTGGCGCTGGTGGTGTTTTCGCTGTGGCTGATGTGGCGCAAGCGGCTGTATCAGTCGCGCGCGGCGCTGTGGGGCTGGCGGGTGCTGACCATGAGCGGTTTCGTGGCGATCCTGGCCGGTTGGTACGTGGTCGAGATCGGCCGCCAGCCGTATGTGATCTACGGTTTGCTGCGCACCGCCGACGCGGTCAGTCCGGTCGAGGCGGCCAGCGTGATGACCTCGCTGATCGTGTTCGCGGTGGTGTATTTCACCGTGTTCGGCGCCGGCTTCCGCTACCTGGTCAAGCTGATCCGCAAGGGCCCGCATCCGCACGAACCGCCACCGCGCAGCGGACTGGGCGACAAGACCCCGGCGCGACCGTTGTCGGTGCCGGACGAATCCAGCGAGGCCGGCGCATGAGCGCGGCCAGCCAAGCCGGCGCGCATGCGCGCGGCGGCAAGACGGAGTAAGACGATGGAATACTGGCTGCCGGTAATCTGGTTCGGCGTGATCGGCTTCGGCGTGTTGATGTACGTGCTGTTGGACGGGTTCGTGCTGGGCCTGGGCATCCTGGCCCCGTTCGCCGAGGACGAACAACAGCTCGATCACATGATGAACACCGCCGCGCCGATCTGGGACGGCAACGAAACCTGGTTGGTGCTCGGCGGCGTCGGCTTGTTGACCGCGTTTCCCAAGGCGTACTCGTTGGTGTTGTCGGCGTTGTACTTGCCGGTGCTGCTGATGCTGATCGCGCTGGTGTTCCGCGGGGTGGCGTTCGAGTTCCGCTTCAAGGCCAAGCGCGCCAAGTCGGCGTGGGGCGCGGCGTTCGCGCTGGGTTCGCTGTTCTGCGCGTTCGCGCAGGGGGTGATTCTCGGCGCGATCGTCGAAGGCATGCCGATGCAGGAGGGCAAGTACGTCGGCGGCGTGTTCGATTGGTTCAGCCCGTTCTCGATGCTCACTGGCGCGGCGGTGGTGTTCGGGTACGCGTTGCTGGGTTCGACCTGGTTGATCCTGAAGACCGAGGGGCGGATGCAGGCGGTCGCGCGGACCCTGGCGCGGCCGTTGGTGCTGGTGGTGGCGGTGTTCATCGGCCTGGTCAGCGCGTGGCTGCCGTTTCTGGACTCGCGGATCATGGCGCGCTGGTTCGAGGGCGGGAATTTCTACTGGCTGTTCCCGGTGCCGCTGTTGGTGATCGCCAACGCCTGGGTGCTGTGGCGCTCGGTGATGCGCGAGGGCCGCGACGGCCATCCGTTCCTGTACGCGCTGGGGTTCTTCGTGCTCGGTTTCATCGGCCTGGTGGCCGGCATCTGGCCGAACATCGTGCCGGGGCTGTCGATCTGGGAGGCCGCCTCGCCGACGTCTTCGCAGCGCTTCGTGCTGGTCGGCCTGGTGGTGCTGCTGCCGGCGATCCTGGGCTACACGTATTGGTCGTATCGGGTGTTCAGCGGGAAGATCGCGGCCGATGTGGGCTACCACTAACCCCGCATCCCCGCCCCCCGACCGTTCCCCCCTTTGAAAAAGGGGGGCTAGGGGGGATTTGCTCTTACGCCCAGCGCCCGAGCAAATCCCCCGGCGCAGCCGCACTTCCGGCTTCCCGGCCCAGCGCAGGCGCCAGCCCCCTTTTGCAAAGGGGGCGAATTGGACGAAGGGGGCGAATGGGGCCCATCGCGGCCTAACACCCCGCCCTGCGCCTTGCGCTGAACATGAAAGTTCGCGTAGCGCAAACGGGAAGGTATGCTGTGCATCACATCTGCGACGCAGAAAAACAGTCTCCCCCGGCTGTATCGCCCGCCCCATGCAAGCCTACGTTTATAAAAGCCTCCGCAAGGCAGACACCTACGTGTACCTGAGCGCGCGCGACGATTTCGAGCGTCTCCCCAAACCCGTGCGCGCGCAACTGGGCTCGCTGCAGTTCGTGCTGGAAGTCGAGCTCAGCGCGCAGCGCAAGCTGGCCCGCGCCGACGCCGCGACGGTGCGCGAGAATCTGGCCAACCGCGGCTTCCATCTGCAACTCCCCCCGGTGATCGGCGAGGTCCCCAAGCCCGATGCCTGACGCTCCCAGCCCGCGCGGGTTGTCCCGCGGATTCGCCTTGGCGCTCGGCGCCGGCTTGGTGTTGGCGCTGGCGACCGGTTTCGGCGGCAGCGCGGTCGGCGCGGTGGTGGCCTTGATCGCCGGTGCGTTGTCGCAGCCGGCGTTCGCGCTGGCGGCGCGGCTGTGGCGCCAGCGCGAGCAGACCCCGCAATGGAAGGCCGAACTGCTCGGCCTGTCCGGGCTGTGGGGCGGGGCGACCGCGGCGACCGCCGCGCTGGCGGCGTGGCCGCTGAGCGCATTGCTGGAAAGCGGCTCGCTGCTGGCCGCGCTCGGTTTGAGCGTGGTCGCCGGCCTGGTCTTGCTCGGGCTGTGGCGGCTGTGGCCGCTGTGGCAGGGCGCCGAGCGCGACGGCACCGCGTTGCCGCCGCAGTGGGCGCGGCTGCCGGACCTGGATCTGGGCGCCTGGCGCGGCCTGGGCGTGGCCGCGATCGTCACCGGCCTGGCCGGCCTGATCGTGCTGCTGGCGTGGCCGGGGCTGCTGTCCGGCGGCGCGCGCTGGGCGCTGGCGGTGGTGTTCGCGCTGGCCTCGCCGGGCTTGCACGTGTTGCTGCAATCGATCGCCCCGGCGCAGGCGTTGCCGGGCGCGGAGTTCGATCCCGAACTCGACACCGTGCAATACGCCGACGAGCTGGGCGAGGGCGGCGAGCCGCTGGCCGACGCGCAACTGGTGCCGGCGCTGTACGCCGCCGCCCGCGCCGGCAAGGTCGAGCGCGCGCTGGAACTGATCGAGCAGGGCGCCGACGTCAACGCCGACCCGGTCGGCGACGACCGCGACCGCCGCAGCCTGCCGGTGCTGGCCGCGGTGCTGCCCGACCTGCGCCTGCTGCGCGCGCTGATCGCCCACGGCGTCGACCTCAACACCGCCCACGCCGGGATGACCCCGCTGCTGGCCGCCACCCGCGACAGCTGGCACGGCCGCCCCGACGCGGTCATGACTCTGCTGGCCAACGGCGCCGATCCGCGCCTGGCCGATCACGAAGGCAACACCCCGCTGCACCACGCCGCGCGCAGTTCCGACCCCGGCGTGGCCGCGCTGTTGCGCGACGCCCAGGCCGAGTTGGAACCGCTCAATCAGGACGGCCTGAGCCCGCTCGGTGTGGCCTGCGCCAGCGGCAACTGGCGGCTGGCCAAGTTCCTGCTCGAACGCGGCGCCAAGACCGAACACCCCGGCGGCGCGCCCGCGCTGCTGGCCGCGGCCGGCGGCGATGAGGACGATCCGGCCGGCGTGCAGCTGCTGCTCAAGCACAAGGCGCGGATCGACGCCCGCGACGCCCAGCGCCGCAGCGCGCTGCACACCGCCGCCTTCGCCGGCCATCTGGACATCGTCGCGACCCTGCTGGCCGCCGGCGCCGATGCCAACGCGATCGACAGCCAGCAGCGCACCCCGCTGCTGGAGGCCGCGCGCGGCGGCCGCGCCGCGGTGCTGGAACGGTTGCTGGAACACCTGCCGCAGGGCGGCGTCAACGAAGCCAAGGCGGTCGATGCCGATGGCGCCAGCGCGCTGATCCTGGCTTGCCAGGCCGAAACGGCTTCGCCGCCGCTGGTGGTGCGTCTGCTCGATCTGGGCATCGACGCCGAGCTGCGCGACCGCCAGGGCAAGCGCGCGGTCGATCGCGCCGCCGAAGCCGGGCGCTGGTCGCTGGTGGCGGCATTGGACCGCGCCTATCCATTGCCGGCCGCGGTCAGCGGCGAAGGCGACAGCGACGCGCCCGAGGGCGAGCGGGTGATCGTCGACCGCATGCCCGCCGCGCTGTTGCGCGACGGCCTGCGCGACGGCCGCGCTTCCGAACTCACCGGCCTGGCCAAGCTGCTGAGCCCGGCCGAACTGGGCGCGCAACTGCACGAAGAAGACGGCCAGGCGCCGACCCCGGAACGGATCGACTGGCTGCTCGGCCAGGGCGCCGACGCCAACGTGCGCAACGCCGCCGGCGATACGGTGCTGTTCGCCCTGCTCGATCGCGCCCCCGAGTCGCTGCCGGCCTTGCAAGCCCTGCTGCGCCACGGCGTGTCGCCGGCCGGTCGCGGCGGCCTGGCCCGGTTCCTGGCGACCTGCTCGGCCGGCGATCAGGCCGCGCGCGGGCTGGAACAATTCGCGGTGGATCTGCTCGAACGCGGCGCCGATCCGTTCGCGCGCACCGGCAACGGCGATCCGGCGCTGGCGATCGCGGTGCGGCTGGGCTGGTCGCGGCTGCTCGAACGCCTGCTCGCTGCCGGCGTGGACTTGAACACCCGTGACAGCCACGGCATGAGCGCCCTGCATCTGGCCGCCGCTCTGGGCCGCGAGGGCATGCTCAAGCGCCTGGTCGCGCACGGCGCCACCCCGGATCTGCTCGCCGCCGACGGCCAGACCCCGCTCGGCGTGGCCCTGGCCTCGGGCCGGCGCGATCTGGCCGACTGGCTGGACTGGCGTGGCTGGCCGCTGCCCAAGCGCCCGTTGCAGGCGGCCGACGTGCCGGCCGCGGCGATCGTCGGCGACGCCGACGCGGTGCGGCGTTTGCTCGATCTCGGTCTGGCGGTGGACAGCCCCGACAGCCAGGGCTGCACCGCGCTGCTGCGCGCCGCCGGCGGCGGCCATCGCGCGGTGGTCGATCTGTTGCTGGCGCGCGGCGCCGATCCGCAGCGCGCGGCCAACTCCGGCGCCACGCCGCTGTCGGCCGCGGTCAGCATGCGCCACGGCGAAATCGTCGACCGTCTGGTCGCCGCCGGCGCGTCGCTGGAACAGCGCCTGCCCGGCGATCTGACCGTGCTGATGGTGGCTTGCGCGCTGGGCCTGACCGATCTGGCCGCGCGCCTGCTCACCGCCGGCGCCGACGTGCAGGCCCGCGACGCCCAGGGTCGGATGGCGCTGCATTGCGCGGCGATGTTCGGCTTCACCGCGCGCGACCGCAGCCGTCTGGTCGCCTTGTTCGACACCTTGCTGCTGGCCGGCGTCGACGCCGACCAATCGGCCGCGGGCGCCACGCCCTTGCTGCTGTTGTTGGGCGCGCGCGCCGAACCGGGCACCGCCGCGGACGAAGACGTGCTGATCGCCGGCCTGGAACTGCTGCTCGATCACGAAGCGTCGCTGGAAGTGCAGGACCCGCGCGGGTTCGGCCCGCTGCATCTGGCCGCGTTGCATGGCCTGTTGCGGGTGGTCCAGCGCTTGTTGCGCCACGGCGCCAATCCCGACGTGCGCGACGCGCTCAACCGCACCCCGCGCGAGATCGCGGTGATGCGCGGCTTCGTCGATATCGCCGCCGAGTTCGCCCCGGCGGGCCCCGCCAACGGCAACAACAACGGCGGCGTGTCGATGGCGAGGTTCCTGCGCGGGCCGGGCAGCTGAGTTCGCTCGCCTGATTCGGGTGTCGCCGTTGTTCGATCGACGCGATCGCGGTTCGCGCCGCTCCTGCATGACCTACCTGTAGGAGCGGCGCGAGCCGCGACCGCGAAACTTCAGCTACGACGAAACTCTCGCAATCGTTGCGCATCCGCGGTCGCAGCTTGCGCAGCTCCTACAGTCTGCAATCGCGACAGCGCGGCGGCATGGCCTGCCTGCAGGAGCGGCGAGCCGCGGCCGCGACACCGCCCCTGTGACGTAAACCCGATGCCGAAACGCGGCCTCAATGCCGCGTCGTATTGTCCCCAGGCAACGTCGTCGCCTGCTTGTCGACCATGCCCGCCAGCACGCCTTCGCCGCGGTCGGCGTTGAACAACTCCTCCAGTTCCTTGCGCGCATCGCGCGCGGTCTGGATCAGCGCGTCCTCATCGTCGTGCACCAGGTACTGGGCATTGAGCATGCGTTCGTCGAGTTCGCGGAAACGCTCGACGTGATCGCGCGCGATCTCCGCCTCCACGCCCAGCTCGACCAGCACTTCCTCGCCCAACTTGAGGCTGGAATGGAAGGTCTCGCGCATCGGTTCGGCGCCCAGGTCCATCAAATCCCAGGCATGCCGGCGGTCGCGCGCGCGGGCGAACACCTTGGCCTTGGGGTACAGCCGGCGAATGGTGCGGACCGTGCGGATACCGCTGTCGCGGTCGTCGATGGCGATGACGAAAATCTTGACCTGGGCCGCGCCGGCCGAGCGCAGCAACTCCGGCCGGGCCGGGTCGCCGTAATAGATCATGTTGCCGAAGCGGCGCATGAAGTCGACCTGCTCGGCGCTGTTCTCGATGGCGATGAACGGCGTGCGGTGCGCGACCAGCAAGCGCGCGACGATCTGGCCGAAGCGGCCCATGCCGGCGATCAACACCTGCGGATGATGGTCGGGGATTTCGTCGTAAGGCCGCTTTTCCTTCGGCGCGGGCGCGGCATCGAGCATGCGCTGCGCGGCGATCATCAGCAGCGGCGTCAGCGCCATCGACACGCCGACCGCGGCGATCAAGCGGTCGCGGGTGGGATCGTCGAGCAGATTGGCCTTGACCGCTTCGTTGAACACGATGAAGGCGAACTCGCCGCCCAGCGACATCACCGTCGCCAATTGGAACGCGCCGCGCTTGTCCAGGCCGCCGGCGCTGATGCCCACCCCGAACAGCAGCGCGAACTTCACCGCCAGCAAAGTGGCGACGATCGCGCCGATCAGCAACGGCTCGGCCAGCACCCGCTGCAGGTCGATGCTCATGCCCACGGCCATGAAGAACAGGCCCAGCAACAAGCCCTTGAACGGCTCGATCTGCGATTCCAGCTCGTGGCGGAATTCCGAGTCGGCCAACAGCACGCCGGCCAGGAACGCGCCCAGGCCGGCCGACAGCCCGGCGGTCTGCAGGATCCAGGCCGAGCCCAGCACCGTCAGCAGCGCCGCACCGGTGAACACCTCCGGCATCTGGGTACGCGCGACCACCCGGAACACCTGCCGCAACAGCACCCGCCCGCCGAACACCACCGCGGCGATCGCGCCGACCGCCTTGGCCACCGAAATCCAGTTCAGGCCTTCCACCGCCGCGGCCTTGCCCAGCAGCGGAATCGCCGCCAGCAGCGGAATCGCGGCCAAGTCCTGGAACAGCAGGATCGCGAACGCCAGCCGGCCGTAATCGGCGGACAGACCCTTGCGTTCGGACAGCAACTGCAGGCACACCGCGGTCGAGGACAAGGCCAGACCCAGGCCGACCACGGTCGCCGCCTTCCAGCCCATCTGCCCGCCGAACATCGCCAGCGCGCCCAAGGCGATGCCGCTGAGGATCACCTGCAGACCGCCGGCGCCGAACACCGGCTTGCGCATCACCCGCAGCCGCGCCGGCGACAGTTCCAGGCCGATCACGAACAACATCATGACCACGCCGATTTCCGAAGCCGCCAGCACCGGCTCGGCGTCGGCGATCACCTTGATCCCGTACGGCCCCAGCACCACCCCTGCGGCCAGATACCCCAACACCGCGCCCAGCCCGAACTTGCGGAACACCGGCACCGCGATGACCGCGGCGAGCAGAAACAACAACGCAAGTTCTAGACCGCCACCGTGCATGGGCACCTCCTGAAGCTGAATTATGGCCTGCGCGGGCGCGGACTGTCCGGGGGGACGCGAGGCGACGATGCGTTCTAGTGGTAACGTCCGCGCCTGCGGATGGCTGACGTCGGGAGTTTGCTATGGATGCCGACAGCCGTTATTTCAATCGTCGGGCTCGCGCCGCGGCCGGTCATGACAAAAGGATTTCAAGAATGAATGCGATCAAATACACCGCGGCGACCTTGCTGCTGGCCGCGTTGGCGGCGCCCGCGTTCGGCGCCAGCAAGTATGTGACCGAATTGCGCAAGCAGATGGAGCGGAGCATGTTGCTCTCCGGCAAGATCTCCATCGCCGACGACGGACAAGTGCGATCGTTGCAGATCGATCGAGAGAAGGAAGTGCCGGCACTGGTTCGCGCGGTAGTTCGCGACTCGGCATCGAAGTGGCGGTTCGGTCCGCGCAAGCTCGGCCAGGCCTTTGCCGGCACCGCCACGATGCAACTGCGCGTGGTCGCGAGCCCCGCGCCGGAGGAGGGCGCGGACAAATTCGCCGTGCGCATCGTCAGCGCCGTCTTCGGTGAAACGCCGGCAGACGAAATGCCCAAGCAGGTGTCGCTGCAGTCGCCGGTGTATCCGAGCGTGGCCGCTTACGCGGGCGCGCCGGCGACGGTTTATCTGGTCGCCCGCATCGGCCGCAACGGCAATGTGGAGGAGGTTTTTGCCGAGCAGGTCAATCTGAAAGCGATCGGCAACGAGCAGCAGATGAATAACCTGCGAAAACTCTTCGCCGATGCCAGTTTGACGGCTGCCAAACATTGGCGTTTCGCGCCTCCGACGCGGGGGCCGGAGGTGGACAGCGACCATTGGTCGGTGCGGGTGCCCGTCGAGTTCGAGTTGGGCAGCAGGCCGGCGCCTTACGGACACTGGGAAGCCTATGTCCCGGGTCCTCGTCAGAGCGCGCCTTGGCGCGCTTCCGAGGGCGAGGACACCGCCGGTGTGGACGCGGTGTCGGGCGGCAAGATGCGCATGGCCGGCGGCAGCGGGCCGCGCTTGCTGACGCCGCTGTCGCAGGGCTGATCGCGGTTCGCATGGGGCCGGGGCCTGGCGAATCGCCACGTCATCGGCCTGCCGCGATGCCGACGCGGCCACACTCGTGATCGGTATTGCGTTACGACAACGCACATCTTCTGTGAGCGGTCGCGGGCTGTGCGACCCCGCTTGGCGACAATGACGGACGACGTCGGCCGCAACCCGGCCGGTGTCTGGCAGGAGCCGTCCGTCGTCGTACAAGGAGGTGACCATGAAGACCGTCGCAGCGATGCTGCTGGCGCTGATGCTCAGCGCGTGCAATCCCGAACTCATCGACTATCCGTCCGCGCATTTCGATCTCCTCGATGAAGATCGTGGCGGCGTTCGCGTGCCCGGTCCGGGCGATTCGCCGGTGCCGGCCGAAACAGGCGGCAAGACGCGCGGGCCGGTCCTGGCGCCCGGGGTTTCGGGTGCGATCGCCCGCGCCCGTCCATCCGCCCCCGAATTGTCCTCGACCCCGGCCCGGGGCATGATGAGCAACCACCGAACCCTCCGCCACCCGTAGCACCCGCACTCCCTAGTCGGGCTCGGCGACTCGTGAAGCAGTAGCACCGACAAGGAGCCAGTGTCTATGAATGCCGCAGTCGATTCGATCGCGCCGCCCGGGTCCCGCCCGGTCGGCGACCCCGCCGCTCGCCGCTGGTACGCCGGCCAGGCGACCTCGCAACCCCCCGGCACCGCCTACACCGCGCTGTTGCCCGCCGACGACGAATGGTCGCGCGACACCGTGCTGCGCGCGGTCGTCGCCGACGCGCTGCAGCGCAACGGCCTGACCGTAGACGAGGACACCCTGGAAGCCACGGTCGAGGCCGCCGGCCTGCCCGGCGGCGCACTGGCCGATGTCGGTTTGAACTGGAAATTGCATCCCGGCGAAACCCGCGGCGATGCGCGCGTGTCGCCGCCGTTCCACGGCTATGCGGTGGCGATGCCGTCGGACCTGCAGACCTCGCTGGCCGACTACGCCAAGACCTGGTCGGCCCACCGCGACACTCAGCCGCCCGCTCCGGTGGATCGGCCGATCAGCGAACTCAAGCAACTCGCCCTCACCGGCGGCCACAACGACGTCGCCCAGACCCTGGACGCGTTGGACGCGGCGATCAAGGCCGGCAGTGCCGCCCAGCGCGACGGCAAGCCGCTGGACGCGGTCGCGCTCAGCGCGGTGCTGGAATTCGCCAGCCGCAGCGGGCGCGAGCGCGACGCGGCGAAGATCCTGGAACGCTACAGCGCGATCAAGGAAGTGGTCGGCGGCGCCAAGGAAATCGGCAACAACGCCACCCGCGTGTTCAACGGCCGCGACCCGATCACCGGCAAGCCGTTGGACACCGACGATCGCGTCGATGCCGCGTTCGACCTGCTCAGCGGCGGCTTCAAGACCGCCGGCAACATCGGCAGCGTCGCCATGCTGCTGGGCGCGCGCAACGCCGGACTGGTCGGCGGCCTGATCGGCATCGCCCCGGTCGGCCTGGCCGTGGTCGCCTTCGCCGCCGGCGCGTACGAGCTGATCAAGCACGTGCGCGAAGCGATCCTGGCGCCGCAATGGAACGAATTCCGCGAGCGTTTCCCGTTCGCCGAGGGCATGGAGCCCAAGCGCGCGATCACCGGGGTGATGCGCCAGATCGCCGGCATGCCCACCGACGCCGGCAACGCCCTGTCCACCGCCACCCGGATTCTCGACGGCATCGGCCAGAACCCGGAAACGCGCGAGCGATTCCTGGAATTCCTCAAGCAGAAAGTGCAACCCGATTCGCTGGTCGAGGCGCTGGCCTCGGGTCAGGGGCTGGGCAAGTTGAGCGAGCAGCAGCAGATGCTGTTGGCGCAGGCGGCCAAGGGTTCGGCGCGCGAGTTTCTCGATCTTGAACTCAAGGACGTCAAACGCTACGTGCGCGATCGCGACGGCGACCGCGAGCGCGGCACCTATCTGTTGCCGGCGGCGCAGCAGGAAGCGGCCAACCGCAACACCAACAAGCTCGGCGGCGCGGTCGAGGAAGGCCTGCGTCTGGCCGGCATCCTCACCAGCGGCGCCAACGCGCTCAACGGCCAGTACCGCGACCTGCTCGACAAGGTCAAAGGCACCGAGCTGCAAGGCAAGCTCAACGAACAGCAGCAGAAGAATCTGGCGGCCGCGTTGATTCCGGCTACCCGTGAAGGCGGGCTGACCCAGGTCGATCATCTGGTCGCCAGCAAGGACGGCAGCCGCGTGTTCGCGGTGCAGGGCGATCTGGATTCGCCGACCCGGCGGATGGTCGCGATCGATGTCGCCAGCGGTTCGCAGCAGAGCGTGGAAACCAGCAGCAAGCTGGTCGCGCATCAAACCGCCAACAACGAGGCGCAGACCCAGACCACACAGGCGCAGAGCGGCCGCGGGCTGTAAGCGCGACCGCCCGGGTCGGCAGCGCAATCGCCGACGCTCGACACCACGACGCCCCGCGGATGCGGGGCGTTGTCGTTTATGCCGCCGCCGGATCGGGCATTAACGCTTGCCGATGCGACGCACAGTTCCAGCCATCCGCGGCGGCCGCGCCGTGCGGCGGCTGGACGGATGAGGCGGCGCGTGTCTATCATCGCAGCGCCTGAGTACGCACCGAGTCGTCACGCAAAGGGCCCCTTGCAACCGAGGAGCCGCCCATGCGTACGCAGTCCACTCTCGAACCGATACCGCACCCGGACGCGCAAGCCGGCCTCGCCCAATGGCGAGAGCTGACCCGCCGGGCCAATGCGGCGTTCGACCGACGCCAATACGCGCAGGCCCTGCGGTTGTACCGGCAGGCGCTGCAGGCGGCCGTCGCCTTGGCCGCCGGCGCCACTCTCGCCGAGTCGCCGGACGACTGCCTCGCCGCCCTGGTCGTTGCGCACCACAATCTGTCCGAAGTCCAGCGCCAACGCCGCGACACCGACGCCGCGCTGGAGCATCTGTGCCTGGCGCATGAAGCGCTGACCCGCATCGCCGCCGACCCGCGCGCGCACGAACCCGAGCGCCGCTGCGCTTTGCATCACCTCAGCCGCACCCGTTTCGCCTTGCTCGACTGGCAAGCGCGCCACGGCGTATGCGCGCGCTCCAGAACCACGCTGCGCGACAGCCTGACGGCGTTGTCGTCGCTGGGCGCCGGCCTGCACTGACCTCCCGCGTTTTCTTCTCCCTCACTTCTTCCGGAAACCGACGATGCCGCACCAGCTTCCCGCCTTGCCCTACGCCTACGACGCGCTGGAACCGCATATCGATGCGCAGACGATGGAGATCCATCACAGCAAGCATCACCAGGCCTACATCAACAACCTCAACGCCGCCGTGCAGGGCACCCAATACGAAGACGTGCCGGCGGAAACCTTGATCGTCGCCATCGACGCCTTGCCCGAAGCCTTGCGCGCGCCGGTGCGCAACAACGGCGGCGGCCACGCCAACCACACGCTGTTCTGGACGGTGATGGCGCCGCCGGAGCGGGGCGGCGGCGGTTTGCCGCAAGGCGAGTTGGCGCAGGCGATCGACTCGGATCTGGGCGGCTTCGACGCGTTCAAGGAGGCCTTCACCAAGGCCGCGCTGACCCGTTTCGGCAGCGGCTGGGCGTGGCTGGTGGTGGGCGCGGACGGCCGGCTTTCGGTGGAGAGCAGCGGCAATCAGGACAGCCCGCTGATGGTCGGCATCGGTTCCGGCGGCGTGCCCGTGCTCGGTCTGGACGTGTGGGAGCACGCGTACTACCTGAAGTATCAAAACCGCCGGCCGGAGTACATCGCCGCGTTCTACAACGTGGTGGATTGGGCGGAAGTGGCGAGGCGGTATGCAGCGGCGCGACGCTGATTCCGGCGCGGACGCTGCCGCGGGCGAGCGCGGCGTGAGCGTGTTCGGCCGGCGTCTGAGCGTGGCGCAATGGTTCGGCCTGGCGATCCTCGCGCTCGGCGCGGTGGCGATGGTGTCCGACATCTGGCGCTACATCGACAGCGACCCCGCGGTCCGCGACGCGTTCCTCGGCGGCTCGGTCGCGGCGCTGGCGACGGCGCTGGGCGCGCTGCCGGTGCTGTTCTCGCAACGCCTGTCCGACCGCACCCAGGACATCCTGTTCGGCTTCGGCGCCGGGGTGATGCTGGCGGCGTGCGCGTTCTCGCTGATCATTCCGGGCCTGGCCGCGGCGCAGGCCGCGAACGCGTTCGGCGGCGGCGCCAAGGGCGCCAGCATCGTGATCGGTCTGGCGGTGCTGCTCGGCGGCGCGGCGATCATGGCGATCGATCACTTGCTGCCGCACGAACACTTCATCAAGGGCCGCGAAGGCCAATCGCCGGGCAAGTTGCGCCGCACCTGGTTGTTCGTGTTCGCCATCGCCCTGCACAACCTGCCCGAAGGCTTGGCGATCGGCGTCGGTTACGCCGGCAACGAAGGCGCGGTGCGCGCCAACGCGCTGGCCATCGGCATCGCGATTCAGGACGTTCCGGAAGGTTTGGTGGTGGCGGTGGCGCTGCTGGCGGCCGGTTACCGGCGCTGGCTGTCGGTGTTCATCGGCGCGGCCAGCGGCCTGGTCGAACCGATCGGCGCGGTGTTGGGCGCGGCGATCACCAGCCACTCCCACGCGATGTTGCCGTGGGGACTGGGCTTCGCCGCCGGCGCGATGCTGTTCGTGATCAGCCACGAGATCATTCCCGAATCGCATCGCAAGGGGCACGAGAGTTTCGCCACTGCCGGGCTGATGATCGGGTTCGTGTTGATGATGGTGCTCGATACCGCGCTGGGCTGACCCGGCGCGCCGGAGGCATCGGCGAAAACGAAAACGCCCCGCAGCGCGGGGCGTTTTCGCAAGGCCGATGGCTCGTCTGGGCGCTCTATCGAATCTTCATTACGATTTCGAAAGGCCGTTTGCTGCCTCGGCCATGTGGGTTTTCCTCGGGTGCCGGATTTTTTGCAATTGATTGCACAGCCGCCCGCACTTGCCGTGCAACGAATCGACTCTTACGGCTGCCCGTCATAGACAGATCCTTGGGCTGCCCGAAATCCCCGTCCGAGTTGCTTCACTCTGCTGCGATTGCAGTTCGTCTGATCGCAAGTTCAGGGTTGCAACGAGTTTGCGATTGGGCGATCGCTTCTTCAGCGCGATGAAATCCTCACAAAAGCGAGGATTTCTCGTGGTCTTAGGTCGCAGTTTCGATTTTTCCTCATGATTGTAAGGATTTAAGGGGGGGATTCCTTAAGTTCGTAAGACATTTGATGAAAATCCTCTTGTTTGTAAGGAAAGTGGCTGTATAAGTACCTCTTGGCCTCTAAATCCGCACGAAAGCGAGGATTAATCCGTGAAGATCAGGCTGAGCACTGCCGGCGAACTGGGGCCGCTCATCAAAGCCATGCGCAAAAACCAGGGGCTGCGCCAAGACGCCACCGCCGAAGGCGTCGGCGTGAGTGAGAACTTCCTTAGCAAGGTCGAAAGGGGAAGCGAATCTGTTCAGTGGGGCAAGCTATTCGAGGTGCTTAAAGAGCTGGGGCTGTACGTTGAAGTAGATGTTCCCGATGCGGTGGTGGCGACCGTCCAAGCGCGCAAAAAGAGCAGGCAGAACTTGTGAGCGATAGCGCTATTACTGTCGTCACCCTCGACGGACTTCACTATCCGCCGCGTCAATTGGACGCCAGCATCGACGGGCAGCAGGTTGGCGTGCTCTCCGAATCCGCGGGTGTGTGGGAGTTCGCCTACGCGCCAGAGTGGTTGCGGCGCGCTGACCGCTTCCCGCTATCCCCAGCATTGCCGCTATCCGAAGCGTCCATCTTGGATGGTTCTTCAGTGCGCCCAGTGCAGTGGTACTTCGACAATCTGCTGCCGGAGGACGTGCAGCGTCGGCTGATGGCCGCTGACGCCAAGATCACAGACGCCGATGCATTCGGCCTGTTGAGCTATTACGGGTCGGAGTCGGCTGGTTCGCTGACGTTGCTGCCACCCAATATCCCAATAGCCGCCGGCGACGCCATCGGGCTGTCGGACGCAGACCTATCGGCACGCATCCGTGCCATGCCGCAGCAGTCACTGGCGTCGGGTGCGGCGAAACGGATGTCTTTGGCCGGCGCCCAGCACAAGCTTGCGGTGATCGTGAGAGATGGGCAGTTGCTGCAGCCGGTCGGATCAGAGCCGTCAACGCACATCCTCAAGCCAGATCATCCTGGAGCCGATTACCCGCACAGCGTCGCCAATGAATGGTTTGTGATGCGGCTGGCAAAGCAAATGGGACTGGAGGTTCCGGCCGTCGATCGTCGCTACGTGCCCGAACCGGTCTACTTGATCGAGCGCTTCGACCGGAGGCAGTCGCCACAGGGCGTGCAACGGCTGCATGCAATCGACGCGTGCCAATTGCTCAATCTCGATCGTCAGTTCAAGTATCAACAAGGCAGCGTCGAGATACTTGCCAGGATCGCGGAACTTTGCCGCTACAAGCTCAAGACACGCTGGCGGCTCTACGACTGGTTGATCTTCAATGCGTTAACCGGCAATAGCGATGCTCACCTGAAGAACTTGAGCTTTTTGGTCGACGCCGAGGGTGTGAATTTGGCCCCGCATTACGACCTGCTCAGCACGGTTTGCTATGAGTCCATGGCTTATGAGCGGGATAGATGGCCGTTGGCATCCTTATTGTCCTGGCCAATTCTAGGTGCAACGAGATTCTCGGATTTGAACTTCGGCTTGCTGGTCGAAGCTGGGGCAGTGCTGAGGCTAACTCGGAAGCACGCGCAGGATCGGCTGGCGTGGATGCGAGACAGCATCTTAAGTGAGGCTGAGTCGCTGATAGAAGCGGCAGAAGCGCAGAATGCTCTGCTGCCGAGGGTGCTGAACATCGGTCCCAGGCTGCTTGGGGAAATGCGCTGCTTGCGAGCGATCAAATACACAGTCATCGAAGAGATGGTTCGACGATTGACCCCACCGTAAGGCACCACAACAAACGGCTGACTCACCGTTATCGGAAAGGATGCAGCCATGTTGGGGCGCAACTGACGGCGCCGGGGTGGCCGGACGACTGGAATCCTGCGCTGCTTCATAGTGACTGCGAAGGCAGTTCTAGTCGGTAGCCGCTTGAGGAGCAGAGTTCTGCAATTGATTGCAAGGTCGGAGTAGAGGCCAGGACTGCAAACAAATGCAATGCGCTCCGATGAGGTTCTGCGCCAAGTGCGTGTCGGCCGTGGGATTTCGCAGGAGGATTTGGCCCTAGAGTCCGACCTGGACCGTACCTATATCTCTGTGCTGGAACGCGGCCTCTGGCAGCCGACGCTCACAACTCCGATCGTTTTGGCAAAGGCGTTGGGCGGCGATGCTCCCGGCCTGGTGAGCCAGACAATCGTGGCACTGCAGTCGTGCCGTGGCGCAAGATGACAGTGGCCCCGGGGCGAAGCCGAGGCGCATGGGATTTGCAATTAACTGCAGACTAGATTTTTGGGGCGAGACAGCTGCAGCTAGTCCGCGTTGCCGGAGTCATCCTGGATCGCCAGCGTGTGGATAGGAGAGTCGAAAGCACTGTGACCCCACCCCGTTCCATTCAGGCCGACCGGATGCATCGGTGAGAGAGAAGCGGCCGATTGGAGTGCGGGGGCGATGGCAGCGCTTCTAGGTAAGCCCGAATTTGGGCCAGCGCGGGCCACTTGAGGCGCAAGGCCTCGTCGAGGTCGCGCGTGCCCAGCGCGCGTCGTAGGTGTGTATTGCCCACGTGACCCTGGAGGGCCCGGGGCACCTTGACCCGCAGATACCAGGACTGCCCGAGGCGCTGCAGGTACTGCGTCTTGCTCATCAGCCCCTACCTTCATGGTGAGGGGGCTTCTGGCTGCTTGGTGGTCAAGGTTGGGAGTCAAACTCCGGTATGACCCTTTCGACTGTTCTAGCCCTCCCGATCTGTCGGAGGGCCCGAAAGCCTTGGTCGGCGGAACTCAGCGCTTCATCGAACTGAAGAACTCGTCGTTGGACTTGGTGGTCTTCATCTTGTCCAGCAGGAATTCCATCGCGCCGATTTCGTCCATGCCGTGCAGCAGCTTGCGCAGGATCCAGATCTTCTGCAGCAACTCCGGTTCGATCAGCAAGTCTTCGCGGCGGGTGCCAGAGCGGTTGATGTCGATCGCCGGGTACACGCGCTTTTCGGCGATGCGGCGGTTCAAGTGGACTTCCGAGTTGCCGGTGCCCTTGAACTCTTCGTAGATCACCTCGTCCATCTTGCTGCCGGTGTCGATCAGGGCGGTGGCGATGATCGTCAGCGAGCCGCCTTCTTCGACGTTGCGCGCCGCGCCGAAGAAGCGCTTGGGACGGTGCAGGGCGTTGGCGTCGACGCCGCCCGACAGCACCTTGCCCGAGGACGGCACGACGTTGTTGTAGGCGCGGGCCAGACGGGTGATCGAGTCGAGCAGGATCACCACGTCCTTCTTGTGTTCGACCAGGCGCTTGGCGCGCTCGATCACCATCTCGGCGACCTGCACGTGGCGCGCGGCCGGTTCGTCGAAGGTCGAGGAGACCACTTCGCCGCGCACGGTGCGCTGCATTTCGGTCACTTCTTCCGGACGCTCGTCCACCAGCAGCACGATCAGGTGGACGTCGGGATGGTTGTGGGTGATCGCGGTGGCGACCTGCTGCATCATCATCGTCTTGCCGGCCTTGGGCGGCGAGACGATCAGCGCGCGCTGGCCTTTGCCTTGCGGCGCCATCAGGTCGAGGATGCGGCCGGTGATGTCTTCGGTGGAACCGTCGCCGCGCTCGAGCTTGAACTTGCGGCGCGGGAACAGCGGGGTCAGGTTCTCGAACAGAACCTTGTTCTTCGACGCTTCCAGCGGCTCGCCGTTGATGCTGTCGACCACCGACAGCGCGAAGTAGCGTTCGCCGTCCTTGGGGAAGCGGATGCGGCCGGACAGATGGTCGCCGGTGCGCAGGTTGAAGCGGCGGATCTGGCTGGGCGAGATGTAGGTGTCGTCCGGGCCGGCGAGGTAGGAGGCCTCGGCCGCGCGCAGGAAGCCGAAACCGTCCGGCAGGATTTCCAGCACGCCGTCGGCGGCGACGCCTTCGCCGTGGCGGGTCAGCACCTTCAGCAGGGCGAAGATGACGTCCTGCTTGCGTGCGCGGGCGACGCCTTCCTGGATGCTGAGCTGGTCGGCCAGGTCCAGCAGCTTGGGCGCCGGCATGCGCTTGAGATCGCCGAGCGAGTACTGCGGGAAGCCCTCGGGCACCTGCGGGTGCGGACGCGGGACGAAGTTCTCGCCGTTGCCGTTGTCGTTGAAATCGTCGCCGCCGCCGCGTTGTTGCTGGCGGTTGTTGCGGTCGCGATCGCGGCGATTGCGGAAGCGGTCGCGGCGATTGCCGCCGCGGTCGTTGTTGAAGCCGCCGTCGCGCTGCTGGCCCTGGTTCTGGCCTTGCTGCTGCGATTGCGGGTTGTGCGGGTTGCCGCCGCCTTCATGGCCATTGCTGGCTTGCGGCGCGGCGGTCTCGGCGGCGCCGGAGGCGGCCGGAGCGGACTCGCCGGCGGCGGCGGCCGGAGCGGGATTCTTGGGCGCGCGCGGCGCGGCGGGTTCGGCGGCGGGCGCCGGGGCGACGGGCGCGGGGATCAGCGGGCTGGCATCGCTGACGACCGCGGGAGCGGCATCGGCGGCTTTGCTGGCGCGCGGTTTGCGCACGCGCTTTTCGGCGGCATCGCCAGCGTCGGGGGTCTTATCGGACAAGCGGAGGTTCCTCGCTAAGCGGCGAGCGCTCGCATCAGGCGAGCGGGACGTCAGGGACGTGGGTTGATGATGAGTATCTGGACGGGGTACGGCAGACGGGGTGCGGCGCGGGGACGCGAGGTCCGACGCCGGGTGTTGCGAAACTAGCACTGCTGTAGCGTGGCGGCAAGCTTCCCGGGCCATACCGTTCACGTTGCCGGGCAAGGCCCGGAGCGCTTGCGCCCGGGCCGGGCGCAAGCGTCATGCCGAATCGGTGACGGGCCTCAGATGGCCTTGTCGATCATCTGGGTCAGCAGGGACTTGATGTTCGGCGGCGCGCCGAGCTGGCTGGAGTGGACCTGGCCGTCCTTGAACATCAGCAGCATCGGGATGCTGCGCACGTTGTAGCGAACGCCCAGCGACGGGAATTCCTGCACGTCGACCTTGACCACCTTGGCCTTGCCTTCGTACTGCTCGGCCAGTTGTTCCACGATCGGGCCGATCGCCTTGCACGGGCCGCACCACGGGGCCCAGAAGTCGACCAGGACAGGTTCGGACGACTGCAGCACGGTGGCGTCGAAATCGGAATCGCCGGCATGCACAACTTTTTCGCTCACGGGGGTCTCCTGCGCGGTGCCAGACCATACGGTCCTGGCTAATCTTGAACGGAATGCCCGGGCAGGCCATGCCGGGCGGGGGCTTACGCTAAACTGGGGCGTTTCGCGGCACCTTCAAGGCCTCAGGCCGGAAAGAATGCGCCGTGCCACGGTCTCATCGAGTCGGTCTGCCCAGTGCAAAACGGGTGCCGGTTCGGCCCCGGCAGTCTGCTTCGCCGACGCCACCCACGCAAGCGACACTCTACGACGCCGAACCGGCGCGGATCTCCGAAACGCATGAGCGACAAGCCTTTAACCGATGTAACGTTTTCCTCCTTCGACCTGCATCCGAACTTGCTGGCCGGGCTTGAGTCCGCCGGGTTCTCGCGCTGCACGCCGATCCAGGCGCTGACTTTGCCGATCGCGCTGACCGGCCGCGACGTCGCCGGCCAGGCCCAGACCGGCACCGGCAAGACGCTGGCGTTCCTGGTCACGGTGGTCAACCGCCTGCTGACCCGCCCGGCGCTGGCCGAGCGCAAGCCGGAAGATCCGCGCGCGCTGATCCTGGCCCCGACCCGCGAGCTGGCGATCCAGATCCACAAGGACGCGGTCAAGTTCGGCTCCGACCTCGGCCTGAAGTTCGCCCTGGTCTACGGCGGCGTGGATTACGACAAGCAGCGCGAACTGCTGCAGAAGGGCGCCGACGTCATCATCGCCACGCCCGGCCGCCTGATCGACTACGTCAAGCAGCACAAGGTGGTTTCGCTGCACGCCTGCGAGATGTGCGTGCTCGACGAAGCCGACCGCATGTTCGACCTGGGCTTCATCAAGGACATCCGCTTCCTGCTGCGGCGCATGCCGATCCGCACCGAGCGCCAGACCTTGCTGTTCTCGGCGACCTTGAGCCACCGCGTGCTCGAACTCGCCTACGAGCACATGAACGAGCCGGAAAAGCTGGTGGTCGAGGCCGAAACCGTCACCGCCGCGCGGGTCCGCCAGAAGGTTTACTTCCCCTCCGACGAAGAGAAGATCCCGCTGCTGCTGGGTTTGCTGTCGCGCTCGGAAGGCGCGCGCACGATGGTGTTCGTCAACACCAAGGCCTGGGTCGAGCGCGTTGCGCGTTCGCTGGAACGCGGCGGCTACCGGGTCGGCGTGTTGTCCGGCGATGTGCCGCAGAAGAAGCGCGAGTCGCTGCTCAACAAGTTCCAGAAGGGCCAGTTGGAAATCCTGGTCGCCACCGACGTGGCCGCGCGCGGTCTGCATATCGACGGCGTCAGCCACGTGTACAACTACGACCTGCCGTTCGACGCGGAAGACTACGTGCACCGCATCGGCCGCACCGCGCGTCTGGGCGCCGAGGGCGACGCGATCAGCTTCGCCTGCGAGCGCTACGCGATGAGCCTGCCGGACATCGAGGCTTACATCGAGCAGAAGCTGCCGACCGCGCCGGTCGACGCCGAGTTGCTGGTCGCGCTGCCGCGCACGCCGCGCGAGATTCCGGCGGGCGAGGAAGGCGAAGAGAACGAAAGCATCGGCGCGATCTTCAAGGAAGCGCGCGAGCAGCGCGCGGCCGACGATGCGCGCCGGGGCGGT
>NZ_JBAMDI010000151.1:0-24438 GCF_036961695.1 Pseudomonas sp. CGJS7
TGCCGGCCTGCTCGCCCGCGCGCACGAAGCGGATCGCCGGCGTCGGCTCGTCCTCGCTCGGCGCCGCGGTGACTACGCCCAGCGTGTACTGATCGCGATAAACCTCGGGCAGTTGCACCGCACTTATTGCAGCGCGCGCCTGTTCGGCGCTGGCCTTTACCGTCGCGGCGAACACCGAACCGCTGCCGAAGCTGTAGACCACGCGCTGTACCGGCAAGCCATGCAGCGTGAAAGGCTTGGCCGAGGTCAGCGTCGCGTTGCCCGGGCCGATCTCGCCGATGAAACTGTCCGCGCTCGCGCTCACGCCCGCATCGCGCAAGGTGGTCACGAACGCCGCCTCCTGCACATCGGCGAAGAAATCGCCTTTGCAATCGGCGTTGGCGCCGACCCAGGCGGCGAAGTCGAACTTGGGCGCTGGCGATGCCGCTACCGGCGCGGCGGCGGGCTGCGTCGCCCGCGACTGCTCGCGACGGCCCTCGCCGCAAGCGCTCAACAACAGAACCAATGCGCACAACGTCGGCGCTGCGATCCTCGCGTTCATGCCGCCCCCTTCCAAGAATCGGGCAGCTTACTCCATCGAATGCACCCGGAGCTCGACGACAGCGAAGGCGACCGATTACACCGCATCGATCCGGGCAGCAACGATCCACCGCTCGCGACGATGCGATCCCGCCCCGACCCACAGCACGACTCGGAAAAACAGCAACCCACACAACCGTCATTCCGGCGAAAGCCGGAACCCATTTTGATCTTCGCTCCACCTGCCCGAGCAACTCGGTTTCCCTAACCGCCCCAAGGCTTCCCAAACCCAGCCGCCCGAGCCATCGCAATCAAATCGGCCTCGTCGCCCACACCCAACCGCGCCAACAACCGCGACTTATGCCGCCTCACCGTAACCTCACCGATCTTCAACTCAGCCGCGATCTCGCCATTCGACCGCCCTGCCGCCAGCAGCGCCAGAACATCGCCCAACCGACCGGAAATCTTGTCCAGCTCACTGGGCTCGAACAGCGCCGCCCCGGCGAGATTCTCATCGAGATACCGCTCACCCTTCGCCACCTTCCTGACCGCGCGAATAAGAACGGAAGCATCGGCCGCCTTGACCACATACCCCAGCGCACCGGCACGAAGCAGTTGCGCGGGAATCGCGGCGGTGTCGATCGACGACACCATCAACACCTTGCAGCGTGGATCGAGTTCGATGAGCCGCTCGACCAGATACAACCCGTTTCTGTTCGGCAGGTAGTAATCGCAGATCACCACATCGGGCTTCAACGCTACATACGCGGCCAGCGCGCCGAACACCGAACCCTCGGCCCCGACGACCTCGATACCTGCGGCCGCACCCAGAAACATTCGCAGCCCCGCCACCGCCAGCGGATGATCGTCAACGATAAGCAAGCGGATCACGCGCCCTCCTGGCTCAACCCATCCATGAAGACGCGAATTAGCCGAGCAAGCGGTAGAGCGATCAAGTCAATTCTGTTCAATCGCACCGCGAAAAATTGCCTGGCACATTTTTGTTCGACTATTCGCACCGCAATGCTGTTGAACAAATTTCGTCCGCGTTGAACAACGCATTGAACACCGTTGAACGACCAAAATTTCTGCACATTTCAGTCGAAATCATCTTGCAATGCGAGAACTGGTTCGCTAATCCTATTGCGCGACATGGACAGTCGCAGCCCAAAGCGCAAACCGAAATCCAACCTGTGTCGCTCGGCGAAATTCCAAACGCCTCGCCTCACAGAAAAGACACGGTTAAACACCCCTGGGACGGCGTCTAGATATCCAATCTCCAGCCCGGCAAGGCTTGGACCAGCACCTTCAGCAACATTCGCAAACGGATTTGGAATCGGCATGAGCAAGCGCAGCGCACTCACTTCCCGCACCGCATCGGTCGCGTGCATCTCGGTCGCATTGGCAGTCGGCATCGGCGGCCAAGCCAGCGCCCAGGTGATCACCAAAGACCCGTTCGGCCTGATGGCCAAGATGCAGCAGATCAGCAAGGACTCGGTCGAATTCGGCAAGCAGGCCAAGCGCTGGAACGAGACCATCAGCCAGTACCAAAAGACGATGGATCACTACCAGCAGCAGATCATCAAGCTGCAGCGCCTGAACTTCGGCCAGAAGCCGATGGAAGACAGCTTCCCGCCTCGCCCCGCCGACTACGGCATGGACGATATGTGCCCCGGGCCGGGCAAAGGCATCAAGGAACAACTGACCAAGGCCTTCCGCCAAGCCATGCCGAAGCTGGAAGGCAACGTGGTGGACGAACAGCAAGCCATTTGCCAGCGCATGGTCTACGCCGAGAACCTGAAATACAACGAGTCCGTCAGCATGCTGCACACCTTGATGCAACGCAGCCGCGAGTTCGAGCAGATCGAGAACCAGCGCGACAGCGTCAGCAGCAGCCAGGGCGCGCTGGCGGCGAACGACAACGAGGCCTATCGCTTCGTCGCGCGCAATCAGCTGGAACTGGACTACTGGCAGGCGCGGATGAAGGCCTACGACGACTACATCGCCGCGCTCAAGTGGGACCACACCCGCTTGGCCAAGCGCGCACTGCGCGGGAAAAAGGGTTCCCTCGACGGCATCGTCCCGATCGACGCCATCAAGTCCGCCCTCAAGTAAGCCATCTCCATCTTTCTGGAAACCCGCAATGGATCTGCTCACCGCTTCTTCGAATCTCTTGTCCTGGCTTTCGCCGGCGATCGACAGCGGCATCGCCGACTACGCCATCTTCCGGATCGTCAACAGCTGGCTGACCGGCCGCATCGGCGACTTCGGCCTGGCACTGATGGGGCGGATGATGAGCTTCGTCGGCGGCGTCGGCCTGTGCTTCGTCACCCTCTGGTTCGTGATTCAGAGCTACCAAGTCCTGACCGGCAAATTGCGCGAACCGCTCATGGGCCTTGTCGTCCAAGGCTTGCGGATCACCCTTTGCTTCGGCATCGCCACGACTATGGCGGTGGGAAACCTCAACTTGCACCGCTTCCTGTCCACGGATATGGATCAGGCGATCCACGAACTTGTCACCGGCGAGAAGGGCAAGACCACGGCGGACAGCATCGATAAAAACCTGGCCTATCTGCAGATTGCGCTGACCGCGATCGATGGAGTCCAGGTGCTCGACGACAACCCCGAGCTGATCGAGGAGAAGCGGACCGCGAAGCTGCTGGCGGGCTTAGGCGCCGCCGGCCCGGCGCTATCGGCCGGCGTCATGCTGCTGCTGATGAAGTTCATCATCGCCATGTGGGTCGGCTTCGGGCCACTGTTCGTCTTCGCCCTCGCCTTCGATGCGACCAAGGGGATGTTCCACCGCTGGCTTCAGTACGGCCTGGGCACTCTGTTTTCGATGGCCATGCTGAGCTTCATCTCGGGCTTGATTCTGGACCTGATGATCCGCGTGTCCACGGCGATGTGGGTGGCCAAGCTGGTGAACATCCCCGGCATGAGCGCGGAGGGGATTTCCAGTCAGGCCATGCAGCAAGGCGGATTGGGGCTGGTGTTGACGATGCTCATCATTTCGGTGCCGCCGGTGGCTGCGCATTTCTTTCAGGGGCAGGTGGGCACCTTCTTGCACGCGGCTGCGTTTGGTGGCGGTGGTCAAGGACAGTCTTCCAATTCCACCGCCGCCCCGAGGATTCCGGACGCGCCCCAAGCCAATCGTGAGGTGCCGAGAACACCAAATGCAACCTACATGAGTCGTCAGGCAGATCATCCAAGTAATCCGCACTCCGAAAAGATCAAATCCGCTAAAGAAGTCAGAAAGGACTAACTATGCGCTTCTGCATTGTCGTACTCATCGGGCTACTTGCACTTCCACTGCAAGCCCGTGCCGAGGGTGGCTGCCCTCCGGGACATATTCCATATGCGGGAACACCCGCCCTGGGATCAGCAGCTTCTATAGCCTCTTGCGGTCCGATCCCATCGAGCCAGCCCGCCGCCCCCCAATGGGAAACGAGATGGGGAGCCATTGCTGAAGGCGGAGAATTCGGAATAGTCACTGGAATGAGGAGCGAACGCAAAGCAAAGAAAGCCGCCATTGCAGAATGCCAAAAGCGAGGCGGGACGACATGCAGCACTATGCTTACCTTCCGCAACCAATGCGCGGCGGTAGTTAGCTCAACGACAAATTCGTTCGCTCAAGGTGCCGCGTACGAAGAGGACGCTGTAGCGGCCGGTGAGAAGCGATGCAGGGAATCAAATACGGGAAAGTGCTGGGTCTATTACAGCGGCTGCAGCCTCCCCGTTCGCGTGAACTGATCCGATCGCTCAATACAAGGATGTATCTATGCGTTTCTATGCCATCACGTTGTTCTCACTTACCCTTACCCCTATGCAGTCCGGCGCCGAGGGTGGCTGTCCTGCGGGCCAAATTCCCTATTCAGGGACATCTGCAGAGGGATCTGCAGCATCAATGGCATCGTGCGGCCCGATCCCCTATCGAAGCAGCCCCGCTCCTGCCTGGGAGAATCGATGGGGAGCTGTAGCAACCGACAATCAAGGCACCTTTGGTGTCAGTGCCGATAAAAGAAGCCAGAAGAAGGCCGAGAAAGCCGCTATCGCGCATTGCAAGGAGCGCGGAGGCGGCCAATGCGACGTCACTCTAAGTTACAAGAATCAGTGCATGGCCATCGCCACCAGTGAAGTTAACTCGGTCAGCGCACGCGCCCCGGATATCGAAGCAGCAAAGCAGGACAGTCTCGAAAAGTGTGCAGAACGCAGTAACGGAAATGAATGCTGGGTCTACTACTACGCATGCAGCCTGCCTGTGCGGGCGAATTGATCTCGGCACCATCATCCGACAAGGACTGATCATGCGTTTTTTTATTCTGAGCGCCATTACAGCCGCGACTCTTACGACAGTCATCCCAGAGGCGAAAGGCGGATGTCCTCCAGGTCAAATCCCCTACACATCCACACCAGCTGAAGGCTCCGCAGCGTCGATAGCTTCTTGCGGTCCCATCCGATCCAACCAACCTCCCCCTCCACAGTGGGAAACAAGATGGGGAGCAATTGCATCCGATCAGAAAGGCGCATATGGCATCGTCACCGGGATGACAAGCGAACGACGGGCAGAAAAAGCAGCGGTAAGCCAATGCAAAGAGCTTGGAGGCATTTCTTGTGCCGCCACCTTTAGCTTTTACAATCAATGCGCAGCCGTAGTCGTGACAACGACCAAATCTTTCGCCCAGAGTGCTGCGGAAGAAGATCAGGCCATCGCCGTTGGAAAGGCGCGCTGCGAGGACTCCGGCAGCGGCGAATGCTGGGTGTATTACAGCGGCTGCAGCCTGCCAGTGCGCACGAACTGACCCGTTCGTTCAATACGGCGTGATCTACAAGCCCAAGCCATGACCTAGGACGCAAACATTGCGAGAACTAAACGTCTGGCGACTGCTGGGTTTACCATAGCGTCCACAGCCTCCCCGCTCAGGTACGCTGATTAGCCTGTAAAGGACGTTAGATGAGAATCCAAACTCGACACACTAGGCGATTGATTGTCGCGACCGTCCTAATTTTTTTGTCGGCCAGTTGCGATGCCCCCAAGGACGAAGCCATGACGGATATCGCTCTCAACAAGGCCCCGAAGCAGAAGCACGAGCTCAATTTTTCGCTCAAAGGCGAGCCTGGCCCATTTTCCGTGGCCAAAGCGTTTGCGACATACGACATCACCAACAAGACGTGTCTGCCACCCGCTGATAACTTCCAGGGCGTACAGATGGCCAAGTCGGCACTCACTCTGCCACTTGATTTGGCGAAAGGCGCAGACGGTAGTTACGTCGCGACAGTCGCTGCAGATGCCGTAGCGGAGAGCGATCTGTATGGGCACGGGATCTGTCATTGGCAGCTAGCGTCCGCACATATCCGGCTTTCCGCCAGCGCAAAAGACAACGACACGAGCTTCATCGCCGCCCTTCCGTTCGAGAACGTTGGCGAAACCCGGCCACTTACCCTTTATTACCTTAAATCTTCTTATCCATCGGCCCTGGTGCCTGGCGCACCCGACCACGGGATTGAAGATTTGGCCCTACTCAATCCGGCCGTGCCTTCGAGCGGCTGGTTCACAATCACTATTTCGTCAAAGGAACTGACGCAATGACCATCACGACTCGCCAGTACGCCCAACTCTCACAACATTCCTATGACCCGCCAGAGACGACAACCGACGGCGCGCGCCCGTTTGTTGTAGCTGATGGCGTCCAGTTCAATGTGCTGAAGAGCGTTGACAATCCATCTGGATATCAAGGAACCATTTTCCAGCGTCAAGACACCGGCGAAATTGTCGTAGCGCATCGCGGCAGCGAGTTCGACAGGCAGCCCCTGGCCGACGGCCTGATCGCAGATGGCGGAATGGTGGCGGACAGAGCAAACCGCCAACTTAAAGATGCGCTCGCCTTGACCGACGAGGCCTCTGCGATGTCGCGCGGCATGGCAGCTAAGTATGGGCAGGCGCCCCAAGTTACGGTAACCGGTCATTCGCTCGGTGGATGCCTGACTCAGCTCACTGCGGCCAAGCGCGGCTTGAATGGCGAAGCTTTCAATCCATACGGCGCCGTGAGCCTGGACCAGCAGGTTCCTGAAGGCGGCACGCAGGTTATCAATCATGTCATGGCAGGCGACGTAGTCAGCGCCGCCAGCAAGCACTTCGGAAAAGTGCGCATGTACGCTGAGCCGGTCGAACTGGACGTACTGAAGGCAGCCGGCTACGAGGACAACGGCAGCCAATGGGATATCCGCCATCCGCCGAAGGCCGCCGTGGAAGGCGGCGACTCTCACCGCATGCATCACTTTCTCGACATCGATGGGAATGGACGTCCCGACCGGTCTATCCTTTCGCAGCCCCAGGCGCTCGAACTCGCCGAGAAGCATCGGCCGATGTTCGATAAGTACCGAGGGGATATCGAAAACCTCCGGGCAGGCGTCACCATCAGCGCCGCTGTCGCGCGTGGTGCGCAAGGAATCGCCGGCGAAATTGGCCGACATTTCCCGGACAAGCCGGAAAGCCCCTTTAAAGACGCCGACGGGGCGCGCCCTCAACGCACCGACACGCCCGAACGCGGCTCCGACCCTCGCGCGCCTCGCCATCCGGACAATCCGATGTACCTGCAAATACGGGGCGGCATCGGTGCGCTGCATGAGCGTGAAGGCCGACCTTTCGATGAAGTTGCCGAACGCACGACTGCCAGCCTGTTCGTTGCCTCTAAAACGGGCGGCTTGAGTCAGGTCGATCACGTCCTGCCTGGCCAAGCGGCCCAAAGCGACCCGAAAGTGTTCGCGGTCCAGGGCGACTTGCACGACCCCGCGCATAGACGCGCGCAGGTTTCCGTCGCCGAAGCGGCGCAAACGCCCGTAGACGAATCCTTCAGGAAGCTCGAAACGATGGCGGCAAGGCTCGCTCAGGCGCCCGCGCAGGAACAGACACAGGATCAGACTCGCTCCGTCACGACTCGATCGGTGTAGTCAAGAACCACTTTAACTTGATGTCCGCCGCACAAATCCGGTCGGAGCAACAGCCTGCAACACTGAACATTTAGCCATCCGACACATTCGCGATCGAAGTAACAGCCAAGGAACAGGCATATGACAACTGGAAATCAGCAATACGCCGAAGCGATACAGCTCAACGACTTAGCTGCGAGCCAACGCACCAGCACTTGCGTCTACTTATTCGGGGCTCAAGGTGAACCGAAAGATCCGGCCCATAAGCGCGCACAAGTGAACACCGCAGTCGCCGCCCACATCCCGGTCGAAACGTCGTTCCAGCAGTTGGCTGCGCTCAATCAATCGCAGAGCGCAGCCCAGAACTCGCAAAGCCAAGAACAGACCCGCACCCAATCGGCGCGCGTCGCCTAGGTCGCCTCCCCTCAACCCGACCTCAGCCACCCCGCTCCGCCAGGAGCGGCCGGGAGCGCTTTGTGTCTCGATTCAGGTCTTTGGCGCCCATGAGTCCACTACTGCCGTATTGCCTGCACAAATTGCTGCCTGCGCATCGCCGGAATTCGCCCAAGCGGGTCGCGGGTCGCTACGAAGCGGCGTTCGCCGCGGCGCAAGCGCGCGCGATTCTCTGGGGGCTGCGTCCGCCGTCGATGCATCCCCTCCCCGTCCGCTATGCGTCGCCCACGGCGATTTCCGCGGTCCGCTGGCAACTGCATCGCGCTCTCGGCCACCTGAGCGAAGACTTCGTCGCCACGCAACGTTTCGGGGTGACGGCCGCGGCCAGGACGCTGCTGGAAACCGAACTCAAGCTGCCGCTGGCCTACACGCTGGGCCATATCCGCCAGGACGGCCAGCGGCTTTGCTACACCCCGATCGAGGGGCTGGAACAGATGTTGCGCACCGGCATCGCACCCGGTGCGCGCGTGAGCTTGCATGCGTGGCTGACCTTGCCGAGCCACGAAATCATCGACGTCGCGTTCTGGGCGCTGTTTCCGGATCTGAGCTGCGCGGAAGAACGCGAGATGCGCAGTCTGTTCATGCACACCGACCAGATGCCCGGCCGCGGCTATCACCCGCAATGGGTCGGCGACGGCTTCGTGCGCCGGGTCGGTCTGCTCAAGGAGTACGAGCAATGGTAGGCGCGTTCGTGTTCGAGGTCGTGTGCCGCGGCGCCTCGG
Source organism: Pseudomonas sp. CGJS7 (assembly GCF_036961695.1). Classification (NCBI taxonomy): domain Bacteria; kingdom Pseudomonadati; phylum Pseudomonadota; class Gammaproteobacteria; order Pseudomonadales; family Pseudomonadaceae; genus Pseudomonas; species Pseudomonas sp. CGJS7. The sequence continues at coordinate 8,622 of NZ_JBAMDI010000151.1, forward strand.
ATTGGCGGGTGGCGGTCGACGGCCGCGACGACCACGTCGCCTTCGCCAGCCGCGAGGACTGTCTGGGCGCGGCGACGGCGCGGGCGCGTCGCCGCCATCTCGATCATTCGGTGACCACGGAAGTGTGGGTGCCGAGGCCGCACGGGAACGGCGAATGCATCATCCGTTTTATGACGCCCGCCGATTTGGAGCAGATGCTGCGAAGCTCGCGGCCGAGAGAGCAATTGCGGGAAGCCTGCGACGACCAAGCAACGCCAGCAATCGATCATCGCCGATGACCGCGGCGCGAGGCCAGCGCTGGCAGCGATCATCCACCACAAAGGCCGACGCCGCCGAAGATAAACGATCGGCTACCGCACACTCGCCACGCGACTCGCGCCACGGCGCCACGGTTCAGTTCTTCGCCGCAACTCCCTGCGGAACCATCAAACACGCCCCGCTGCCGTTAGCCGGCGGCTGCTGCGGATACTCGTGCTCCGGATACACGTAAACCGGCGAAGTGGCAATGAACCCATCGGCAAAGGCGAACTCGACGAACGCCGCCGACCAACCCGTCGCCGGTTTGGCCAACGCCACGTCCACACCATTGCTCGCCAGTTCCACCGGCTGTTCGCGATAACGCACCCCGCAAGCAAAGCGGAAATCGCGCCCGGAAGCGTTGTCGGCAACCCACAGCTTGGCGCTGACCGGCCGCTCGCTGGCGCGGGCGCGCAAGCGCAATTGGCCGGCGCGATCGCTCAAGCGCGAACTCACCTGCGGCAGCGCTTGGTGCCGGTTCCAGCGCTGCAACGCCGGAATCAAGGTCTCGCGCATATGCCGGCGGATGCCGCCGTGGTCGGAGTTGGGCGCCGCGCGCAGGCTGGTCGCGCCGGGCAGATCGTCCAGGTACAGGCGCTGGGCGTCGGCCGGGAAGAAGTCGTCGCCGCTGGCGTTGACCAGGTACTTGGGAATCCGCAGCCGTTGCCGCTGACGGCTGCTCAGGTAGGCGTACGGGTCTTCGATCTGCATCAGCTCGGCGAATTCGCGGTCGCGGTAACGCGTGGTCACGCCTTCTTGGTGGTACGGCAGCAACGCGATCGGCCAGCCGCCGCCGTAGGTCTTGTTGATGTGTTCGATCAGCTTGGCGATGCGCATGTCGATCACGTACGACACCAGCCCGTCCACGCGCGGGTCGCCGATCGCGGTCAGCCACGCCGCCCAGGCGCGCTTGGACGCGCCGGTGACCACGAACGAGCGCACCCGCCATGCGCTGAGCTCGCGTTCGGCCAGATCCATCGCCCGCACCGCAGCTTCGGCCATCGGCACGTGCAAGGGCAAGGTGGCGTTGGCCTGCGAGGGCGCGTTCATGAAGATGCGCCAGGTCGCCGCGACCAGCACGTCTTCTTTCTTCGGCGCCTCACCGGGCAAAGTCAGGTATTGATTGGGCGCGTCGGCGACCGAGACCACGATGGTCTGGGTGGACTTGGCCACTTCCAGCGCCAGGCTTTCGTCGAAATCGGTCGGCGGCTTGACCGGTTCGCTGCCGTTGGCGACGTTGCTGCCGTTGTTGATGACCAGCAGCGCCGATTTCGGCCGCACCACCTGCGGGATGTAGATATCGACGCGGTGGGTCCACGGGTCGGGCTGGGCGCCGCCGGTTTCCGGCCAGCGCTGCGAGTACAGCAGGTAGCTGCGCTTCTGCGCGCCGTCCAGTTCGGTGCGGCCGAGGGTGTCGTAGCGCAGCGGCGTGCGCGCTTGGCGCTTGCGGTAGTCCGGCCAGGCTTGGCTGTAGTCGTGGCGATGATGGCCGCCCGCGGCGGATGCGGGCGCCGGCTCAGTCGCGGCAGACGCCGACCCGGCCTGCACCGTCGCCGAAGCCAATCCCAGGGCCAGCACCATCCACCGCAAGCTTTGCTTGATCACGACCGCGTCCTCGCTGAATTCGGCGACCGCTGAGGATAGCCCCGGCGCGGGTGCGCTTATAGGCCAACTCTGCAATCCGCGATCCAGTTCGCAGCTTATGCCCCCAAGCGCGCTTCGGCCGACGCGTTCATGTATTCAGAAAAACCTCGCACACAACGACGCGATGGCCGCTCGCCCGCGTCGGGCGCGTTGTTATTTCCGCCGCACGATCCGCCCCAGCGCATTCGTGCCGGCGATCCAGCCGCATCCGCACCAACAACCTGCCGCACAGACGTTTCCTTCACACCGCTAAGGAAAGGAGCCCTGCATGTGCACTAACTTCCTGCTGTCCGTTCCCGTCGTCCCCGCCGGCAGCACGCCGGCCACCCAGCACATTTCCGCGCGCTGCATGGAATTGACCGGCGCGATGGAAACCCGGATGTATCTGGTCCCGGCGCAGCAGAAGTTCCCCTTGGTCCCGAGCAAGTCCACGCCCTGGACCGGCACCTACGGTTTCGTCGCCCTGGCCGACTCGGAGGCGATGCCCGAGTTCCCCTGCTTCGTCGACGGCCTCAACAGCGTCGGCCTGTCCTGCGCGGCGCTGTGGTTGCCGGGCACCACCTACGCCGAGGCCGGCTCGGTCGCGGCCGGCGCGAAAGCGGTGGAGTTCCACGATTTCGTCGCCTGGGTGATGAGCCAGTTCCAGTTCGTCTCCGAGCTGTCGACGGCGTTGCAAGGTCTGGACCTGATCGGCCCCAAACCGGGCACCCTCACCTATCTGCCGCTGCATTTCATCGCCACCGACGCCACCGGCGCGAGCGTGGTGATCGAAATGATCGACGGCAAGATGAAACACTACGCCGGCGACGACACCAGCGACGGCGTGCTCACCAACGCGCCGACCTACGACTGGCAGCGCACCAATCTGGCCAGTTACGACCACCTCACGGTCGAAGGCGGCGGCACCTCGCGCTCGGCCAACGCCGGCCCGCCGGTGGGTTGCGGCCTGCTCGGCCTGCCCGGCGACATCATGTCGCCCTCGCGCTTCGTCAAGGCCACGACCTTCCGCAAAGGCTTCGGCCTGCTGCAAAGCGGCGGCGCGAAATGGCTGCCGACGCCCAAGGGCGCGGGCGCCACCGGCAGCACCCAGACCATCGTCAACGTCGCCCTGTCGATGGTGCAGATGATCCAGGCCACGCCGTACGGCACCGCGGTGATCAAGCCGAAGGCGGCCGGCGACGCACCCAAGGTCGGCGACTGGACCATGTGGCAGGTCGCGCGCGATCACAGCAACGCGGTCTATTACTTCAGCAGCGCCTTCAACGCCACGCCGCAACAGGTGGATCTGAGCCAGCTCGACTTCGGCGGCGGCAGCGTCAAGGTCACCCAACTGCTGTCGCAACCGGTCCTGCCGGCCGCGGGGCCTTGGTACAACGACGCTACGCAATCGTTTTCCAAGTAAAAGCGACGGCGCTGCGACGCTTTGCCGCCCACGCGCATCCTGAGTTGAAACCGGCATCAGAGCCGTCGACAACCTGCGCAGCTTGGCTACCGTCATTCCGGCGAAAGCCGGAATCCACAAGACTTCGCTCTCGCCGCTTCACCTGAAGCCGTTACGACAGCGATTTCGAACCTGGTCCCGACGGAATCGGGCTCGCCACCCGCCGCACCCGCACCGGTGCGGCGGCTCGCCTTGGGAGAAGCGCATGCGCCACCGCTCACACACGATCGTTCCATCGCTGTTGACCGCCGCACTGCTGGTCTGCGCGATGCCGTCCGCGCACGCCGCCGCGCCATCCACGCGCGACACCGTCGCCGACGTCGCCCAAGCCATCGAAAAAAACTTCTACGACCCCGAACGCGCCCGCACCATCGGCCACGAGCTTCGCCAGGAAGCCGCCGAAGGCCGCTACGACCGCTACACCGACCCGCGCGATCTGGCCACCGCGCTCAGCACCCGCCTGAGCGCGCTCGACGGCCATTTCCGGGTCAACTGGCGCCAGCCCGACGCGGCCACGGCCGCCGCGCCGCGCCTGCGCGGCGGCCCGGGAACGGGCCCGCGCGATGAGGTCGACTTCAGCCAGCGCCGCAACTACGGCCTGCGCAAGGTCGAAGTGCTGCCCGGCAATCTGGGCTACATCGATCTGCAAGAGATGCCGGGCCTGCGTTTCGGCGATCCCGCCGATCCGGTGCGACGCGCTCTGGACGCGGCGTTGCAACTGGTGTCGGCGACCGACGCGGTGATCGTCGATCTGCGCGAGAACGGCGGCGGATGGCCGACCTCGGTGGGTTATCTGGTCAGCGCCTTCACCGCCAAGAACGCCGACATCTACAGCACCTTCCGCTACCGCGAAGGCGGGCAACTGCGCTCGGTGAGCGAAGCGCCGCGCGACTGGTATCCCGATCCGCGCCTGCAAGTCCCGCTGTACGTGCTGACCAGCTCGCGCACCGGTTCGGCCGGCGAAGCGCTGGCTTATACCTTGCAAAGCGCCGGCCGCGCGGTGGTGATCGGCGAAAACAGCGGCGGCGCCGCCAATCCCGGCGACGATGTTGCGCTTGAACAGGGTTTCAGCGTGTTCGTCGCCAGCGGCTCGCCGACCAATCCGATCACCAAACGCAACTGGGAAGGCAACGGCGTGGTGCCCGATGTCGCCGTGCCGCAGGCGCAGGCCTTGGCCGAAGCGCAACGGCGGGCCTTGGAAAAGATTCTGAGCGGGCCGCAGGCGCCGGCGGCGCAGACCGACGCGCGCTGGACGCTGGAGGCGCTGCGCGCGCAAGCCGCGCCGGCGCCGCAAGTGGCCCGTGCCGATTACCTGGGCCAGTACGACCGCATGCAGATCGGCGAAGACGCGGCGGGCTTGTTTCTGCGCAACGGCAAGCGCCCGCCGCAGACGCTGATCGCGTTGCAGCCGGATCTGTTCTGCCTCGCCGGCGACCCGAGCGTGCGCGTGCGCTTCGAGCGCGATGCGCAGAACCGGGTGGCGTCGCTGGAGACCTTGCGCGCCGACGGCAGCGCGAACCGATATCGGCGCTGACTCTCCGCTTGCGGCCGACCAGCCGATTTCACAGCCGCTCCCCGCCCGCGTTGTTATCCATTGCAGAGCGCCCCAGCCTGCCCGACGCCCCCTATCATCCCGCGTCGGGGCGGCTGCAGGCGCTCTGCCTTTGCGTTCGCTCGCGGCCCGCGGCTACAACTGCCGCAAGAACGCCACCAGATCCTCCTTCTCCTGCTTCTCCAGCCGCGTCTGCAACACCACGTTGAAGAACTCCACGGTGTCTTCCAGCGTCAGCAGACGGCCATCGTGCAGGTACGGCGGCGAATCCTTGATGCCCCGCAACGGGAAGGTCTTGATCGGCCCGTCCGCGCTGGCGTAACGGCCGTTGATGGTCTGCGGCTTGAAGAACCGCTCCACCTGCAGGTTGTGCATGCTGTTGTCGGTGTAATACGGCGGCGCGTGGCAGGCCGAGCATTGCGCCTTGCCGAAGAACAAGGCCTCGCCGCGCTTCTCGGCCTCGCTGGCGTCGGGCTTGAGCCGGCCGAACAGATCGAGCTTGGGCGCGGGCGGGAAATCCAGCAGCGCCTGGAACTCGCCCATCGCATGCACTTGATGGCCGCGGTCGAGGATGTTGATGCCCTTCTTGGTCGCGATCACCGGATCGCCGTCGAAGTACGCCGCGCGCTGCTCGAACTCGGTGAAGTCTTCCACCGTCTTAAGCGCGCGTTGCGAGCCGAACAAGCGCTGGATATTGACCCCGCGCAGGGTCGGTGTATCGATGCGATGGCGGAACGGCTGCGGCCGGATGTCGCCGACCAAATGCGTGGCCGCCACCGTGTGGCCGTTGCTGTGGCAATCCAGGCAAGCCACGCCGCGGCTGGGCAAGGCCGAACGCCGGTCTTCGGTCTGATTGAACTGCTGCTGCGGAAACGGCGTTACCAGCAACCTCAGCCCTTCCAACTGCTTCGGGTTGAGCACGCCGTTGAACAGTTCGAAGTAGTTGTTGATGGTGACCAACTGCTTCTTCGACACATCGCCCAGGTCCGGCCGCGTGGTCAGATAAATCGGTGCGGGAAAGTCCGGCAGGAAATGATCGGGCAAGTCGAAGTCCAGATCGAACCGGGTCAGGTCGCGTTGCTCGGCACGCTTGACCGCATCGATATGGAACTGCGGAAACAACATGCCGCCCTCGGGGTGATTGGGATGCGGCAAAGGCAAAAACCCGGCCGGAAACAGGCCGCGTTCGCGGATTTGTTCCGGCGTCAGCGCGCCCAGGTCTTCCCAGCTGCTGCCGGCGGGCAAGCGCACCCGTATTCCGCCCTGCACCGGCTTGCCGCCGGACATGGTCACGCCGCGCGCGGGTTTGTTGCCCAGGTCGTAGCGCTGTTCCAGCAAACCGCGCTGGCGTTGCTCGATCGCCGGCTTGTCGCGCTCCATCCGCGCTTTGATCGCGGCGAAAGTTTCCTTGATCACTACCGGTGCGTAGCTGGTCGGCGGATCGGCGGCCACCGCGATGCCGCAAACCCCGAGCGCGCCCAGGAGCGACCACCACAGCGGCCGTGACCGCAATGACTTGCTCTGCCTCATGCTGCTTCTCCCTTCAGGTGGAAGACACTGCCAAGCCGCCGCGGATGCGGCGGCGGTTCGAGGCTAGGACCGGGAAAATCCGTGCAGAAATCGTTTGATCCGATGGCTTCGATAGCCGACGGCTATGCGCGCGACGGCCGCGTTAACCGCGGTGTCGGCCGTCATTCGCGCAACGCGACCGCGATCATGGAAAGCGGATTCGATTTACCTGGCGCCGCTGCGACGGCGCAGAATCGAGGTTTGCGGCGACGGTTTCCCGCTCGCCGCACCGGCTGCATTCGCGCCGATCCGGATCTTGGTTTTAAGACGCGCGGCACATCCACGGCGGCCGCTCCGCCGCGCGTTTGCGCAAACGCAACGATCAGGCGATCTCTTGCCAGCGGTAATACTTGCGGTCGGCCAGTTCCAGCAATTCGCGATCCTCGACCGTATCGCCATACGCATACACCTGGCCGTATTCGCTCAGATCGATGCGTTCGCGCACCCGCCGCGACTTCTCCGCGCCGCAACAGTCCTCGCCGAGGTAACGCCCGGTCAATACGCCGTCGCGCGTTTCCAGATGCGAGCAGATGTACTCCAGGCCTTGCGCCCGGCACCAATCGGCGACGAACAGTTCCAGATTGGCGGTGACCACCACCACCCGGTCGCCGCGCCGCCGGTGCCAGTCGATCCGCTGCATCGCCTGCGGACGCAGTTGCCGCGCCACCACCTCTTGCAGATGGCGCGCGGCCGCCGCGCGCACCTCGTGTTCGCCGCGGCCGCGGTAACCGAAGGCGACGATCCGCCGCCGCACCGCCCGGCCCGAAACCCAGCCGAGCTTGTAGCCGAGCACCTGCGGCGCCAGCAGCACCTGCCCCAACCACAGCCGCCGCCGGCCGATGCTGGCGCGGACGAATCCAGGGAATGTCTCGCGCTCGGTGATGGTGCCGTCGAAATCGAACAGGGCCAGATCCATGCGCTGCGGCTGCCAGGACAACGGGCGGGACTGCCCGCGCGGAGTCTAGCCCGAAGCCGCGCGCCTCAGTCGGGCCAGACTTCGCGCGCGGCGGCGAAGCTGCCGCCGAGTTCGGCGATCGAGCGGATCCGGGTGCGCGAAATCAGGATGCAGCCGCAGGCGCAGAAATCGCCGTGGCGCGCGACCGCGCGGCCGTCGATGAGATGCTCGCTGTCGCCGGTGACGATGCTGGTGAGCCCGTGCGCGCCGCATTGCACCGCATCCCCCAGGCGCGCCCAGGCCATACCGCTGGCTGCGTCGACGTTGCCGGCGTCGCCGGACCGCTCCGCGTGAGAACCGAGCACGCGGCCGCCGCCGCTGGTCGTATCGCCGACCACGATCCAATACCCGACCATCGCCCACCTCCGCTGTTCGCAGCCCCGACCCGCGCCCATCCCTGTGCTGTTGTGAGATGCCATGTTCGATCCTGTCGTGTCCCGCCAACGTCCTCACGCCGCCTGGCGTGATCGCGGAAAGTCCGTTCTTCGACTCACGGCGGCATTAAACATGATTTTCGATTGCTGTTTGATGCGAATACAAGTTGTCAATCACGTTTTCGACGATGCCTTCGCTCGCATGCGCACGCTCACCGGCGCTCACCGACCCAACGCGATCGCCGACCCGGTAAACGGCAATACGAGTTCGTACGTGGGCGGATGCGTTCGGTGTGCCGGAAATGCGACGGGCACCGCCGCGGATGTGCCGAACTGAGTCACGCCGCGGCCGAGGATCGCGCCCAGGTCGTAGTGGGCGCCGGCGAATTCGAAGTGGCGGCTGTCGATCAGTTGCGCGCTGAAGACGTTGTTGCCCAACACCGGCACCGCCGCCGCGCCACCGACTTGCGCGCTGACCGTGGTGCCCACCACCAGCCCGGTGCGGCGGAAGGTGGCGATGCGCTCGCCCTGGGCGAAGGTCTCGGGATGATCGAAGTCGCCGGCCGGTATCCGCTGCAGATACACCGAGAACTCGCCGGCCGGGTCCAGCGCCAGATCCAGGGCGCCGTTGCTGGCCGCACGCGCCTTGAACGGTTTTGCCGCGAAGGTGAAATGAGCGCGGCCCTCGGCCGGCCCATCGACGAACAAATCGCCGGCGATGCCCGACAGATGCAGGAAATAGCCGTAATCGGCCAGGTAACCGTCGCTGCGGCGGTAGAACCGCCCGGTGACGTACCAGGCCAGTTCGGCGGGCGACAACAGCGAGGACATGGCGGGCTCCTGGCGCGGGATCGGTCTGAACGCGGCGCCGGCGCGCGTTGCAAACGCGGGCGGAAAACCGGCAGCGCAAACGAAGAAAGGATGTCGCTGAAGCGACATCCGTGTTGGTCAGATAACGCACGCAAGCGGCCGGCGGAGGACAGCGGTCCGCGGTGGATGTGCGGAAGCGTGCGGCAACGCTCATTCGCTTCCGACCGTGCGCGCAGTTCGCGCGATTTGCGCGCGCTGCGCCGTCGCGCGCGGCGAGGCTTGCCGACGGCTCGCGGGCGGCGACAGCATTCACGCCTCTTTTGCGAGCGCGCGCCGGCATGCAGGTATTTCTCGGCGACGAACGCGACACACCGGCCGGCTGGCATCGGGTGTATTGGCCCGATGAAGCGATCGCGTTGCTGGAAACCGGCGAGGTGGTCGAGCTGAGCCTGGATCACGATTTGGGCGACGACCAACGCGGCACCGGTTACGACGTGATCGTCTGGATCGAGCGCGCGGTGATCGAACGCGGCTTCCGCCCGCCGTCGATCCGGGTGCACTCGGCCAATCCGACGGCGCGGGTGCGGATGCTTGCGGGGATCGAGGCGGTGGCGCGGGCTTGGGCGCGGGTGTCGGCGGGTGCGGGCGATGAAGGGCAGGAGTTGGAGCGTCGCGGCTGAATGTCGCGATATAGCGGTTCGAATCGGGTCGGGAACAGCAGAATCAAAATGGGTTCCGGCTTTCGCCGGAATGACGGGCGCGGTTGAACGTCGCGATCTGGCGGTTCGAATCGGGCCGGGAACAGCGGAATCAAAATGGGTTCCGGCTTTCGCCGGAATGACGGGCGCGGTTGAACGTCGCGATCTGGCGGTTCGGATCGGGTCGGGAACAGCGGAATCAAAATGGGTTCCGGCTTTCGCCGGAATGACGGTTGTGGGGATAGCGGTATTCGATCGCGGTATTCGACCTAAGCAGAAAAAGTCCGTTCGTCGGATTCACGCAACCAGGCAATTCGCCGCGCTTGGATACCGATGACTCTGTGGCGCTCGCCTGCACTCGCCTCGCCAGAAGTTGCGACGACCATCAGTTCGCAACACCTCGCCCCGTTTAGGCTCGACGCGGATCGATCCGAACGCCTCGCGCGAGTCGATGAGACGAACAGGCCCTACCGATTCTGGACTTTCGGCCGACGCGCGCTCACGTCGGCATCTGCCACAGTCCTCCCCGTTCCGATCCTTCGCACGAGGCCCGCCCATGCGTTCGCTACTGCCCCATGCCCTGCTGTTGCTCAGCCTGACCTGCACCGCCGCTCACGCCGACCCGCGCCAGGATTGGGACGGCTTCCGCGCCGCGATGATCCAGCAAGCCAGCGGCCCGACCGGGATGTACGCGATCCAGGACGCGACCGTGATCCCCGCCGGCGGCGCCGCCCATCTGCCGGCCGCGCAGAAACCCGCGCAGACGCGCTGGGCCAAGGACGCCGGCGGCAAGACCGAGGTGCGGGTGAGCTACCGCGGCGGTCAGGCGCTGGTCGAGGGCCCCGGCCTCGCCGCGGTCGACCTGCTCAAGGCCAAGAATCAGCAACAGGCGCTGCCCAACGGCTTGATCGTGCGCGCCACGGTGTACGAAGACTCGCTCAAGGCCTGGCTGTACAACCCGGCGCTGGTGGCCACGCGCTACAAAGGCCTGTCGTTCTTCCCTTACGACCCCAAGGGCGTGATCGAAGCGACGTTCACCCGCAAGGACAAACCGGTCGGCCTGAGCCACCTGGATTCGCGCAACCACACCGGGCTGATGTACTGGATCGGCGACGTGCAACTGCCGCTGCAGGGAAAGACCTACACCTTGCGCGCGTTCAACAAGGGCCAGGACTGGAACAAGCTCGACCACTTGTTGATGTTCGTGACCGACAAGACCTCGAAGAAAACCAGCTACGGCGGCGGCCGCGTGCTGGAAGCGCATTTCCCGCCGGGGCAGCCGCCGAAGACGCTCGCGCTCAACTTGAACACGATGTACAGCTTCCTGTGCGCGCATTCGGACTACTACAACTGCCCGATCAACCTCACTACCTTCGTGCCGGTGGAGTTGAGTTATGGCGAGAAGTATCCGCCGGGCGCGAAGTGAGCCCCGAGCGGCGCGGCGCAGACGCTGGTCTGCGCCGCGCGTGGCGCCGGCCCGTCGCAGGGCGCCGCCGCGCCTCAAACTGGCCCCATCCAATTCGATAAAACTGGACGACTATTAGGTCCATGACGCTTCTAAGCTGACCTCATCGGATCAGCCCGGAAGCCGCCATGAACCGTCTCGCCGCCAGCAACGACTTCGCCCAAGCGCGTACAACCCTGCGCGACTGGCTCAGCCCGCTGGAGCTCTGCGCCCTGGCCGCGATCTGGGGCATCTCATTCCTGTTCATGCGGGTGGCGGCACCGGAGTTCGGGCCGTTCGCGCTGGTCGAACTGCGCCTGGCGATGGGCGCGTTGGTGCTGGCGCCGTTCCTGTACCGGGCGCGGGCGCAGTTTCCGCTGCGCCTGTGGCCGACCCTGGCGCTGATCGGCGCGATCAATTCGGCGGTGCCGTTCACCCTGTTTGCCTGGGCGGCCGAACGCGCGCCGGCCGGGATCGGCGCGATCACCAGCGCGATGACGGTGTTGTTCACCGCCCTGGTCGGTTTCCTGTTCTTCGGCGAAAAAATCGGCGGCCGTCGCGCGGTCGCGCTGCTCAGCGGGTTCGCCGGGGTCGCGGTGTTGGCCGCGGGCAAGACCGCCGGCGCCAGCATCGGCTGGGCGGTCGCGGCGGGCTGCGCGGCGGCGTTCTTGTACGGCGTCGGCCTGAATCTGGTGCGCCGCCATCTGGCCGGGCTGCCGCCGGCGGCGATCGCCGCAGCGACCTTGGCCAGCGCGGCCCTGTTGATGCTGCCGCTGGCGGCGAGCCACTGGCCGACGCAGGCGATCGGCGCGCGCGCCTGGGGCGCGGCGCTGATGCTCGGGGTGCTGTGCACCGGCTTGGCTTACGTCCTGTTTTACCGGCTGGTTGCACGCCTGGGCGCGGCGCGCACCTCGATGGTGACCTATCTGATTCCGCTGTTCGGCGTGGCCTGGGCCTGGCTGCTGCTGGACGAACCGGTGACCGCGACGATGGCCGTCGCCGGCGCCTTGATCCTGGGCAGCGTCGCGCTCAATCAACGCGCCGCTCAATAAGCCTTTCAAACTTTTCGGGAGCACGCGTCATGCAATGGATCGAACACATCGACAACGTCGACTGGAACGAGATGTCGGCGCTGTACCGGATCGCGCCGCTGGGCGAGAAATCGCCCGAGGATCTGCGTACCAGTTTCGGCAACAGCCGCTACGTGAGTCTGGTCTACGACGACGGCCGCCTGGTCGGCGCCGGCCGCGCGCTGGCCGATGGCGTGGATTGCGCTTATCTGAGCGATATCGCGGTGCACCCGGATCATCAGGGCACGGGCCTGGGCAAGGCCATCGTCGAGCAGTTGCGCAAGCGCGCCGCCGGGCATCGCAAGATCATCCTCTACGCCAACCCGGGCAAGGAGAATTTCTATCTCAAGCTCGGCTTCAAGCGCATGAACACCGCGATGGCGATCTTCGCCGATGAGGCCGGCGCGTTGGCCAGCGGTGTGGTCAGCGCGAATTGAATCGGATGCGCGGGATCGGCGCGAATCGAATCGGCGCAGGTTGAACCAGACTGCGGTGTGAGCCAGCATGCGTCGGCCGAACTTCTGTCGGCGCGACGCTGCCCGCACCATGCCCTGCTCCGACAACGCTCATCGCCGTTCCGCCGCTGTCTGGATCGGCGCGCTGCTGCTGATCCTGGGCCTGCTGCTGTTGGCCGCTGAACTGTATTTCCGCTATGCCGGCGGGACGATCGAACTGCCGCCGGACGCGTTCGGTAACCCGCGCTATTTCCGGGTAGTGCGGACCGCGCCGGCACTGATGTTGATGCCGGCGCTTGCGATAGCTTCTACCGCCGTCGGTGCGGGGTTGCTGATCTGGGCGCGTTCGCGCCGCAACCGCTGAGCCGACGGCGCGCCGCACTCAAGTCGGCAGCGCGCTGGCCTCGTACTGTTCGACGAACTCGCCGCTCGGCGCGATCGGCTTGATGATGTCGATCAACACGCCGTTGGGATCGGCGGTGATGAAGTGGCGCTGGCCGAAGGCTTCATCGCGCAGGCTCAGCAAGATCGGCAGGCCGGCCGCGCGCAGGGTGTCGTGGACCGCATCGACGTCCTCGACCTCGAAGTTGAGCAGCAACCCACCGACCTGCCCGCGCCCCGATTCGGGGATGGTGTGGTGGCGGCCGTCGAGCACGGCCAGGTTGATCGAGGGATCGTCGCTGGACTGCAGATGCACGTACCAGTCGGCGGTGAACAAGGCCACGAAGCCGAAATGGGCCTGGTAGAACGCGGCGGTGCCGGCGACGTCGTGGGTCATGATGACGGGGTAATAGCTGGTGACTTTCATGGTTGTAAGCCTCGCCTGATCGACATACAGTCTGTATGTAGGTTTACATTAACATACAGGCTGTATGTATGAAAACACCCAAAGACGACCGCCCGTCGGCTCATGCCCCGCGCAGCAACCGCGAGCGCACCGAGGCCACCCGCCACGCCTTGCTGGAGGCGGCGCGCGGCTTGTTCGTCGAAAAAGGCTATGGCGACACCTCCACGCCTGAGGTATCGGTGGCCGCAGGCACCACCCGCGGCGCGCTCTATCACCACTTCATCGACAAGCGCGACCTGTTCCGCCAGGTGTTGCAGCGCGAATCGCAGGCGGTGCGCGAAGACATCCTCGCCGCCACTCCGCCCGACCTGAGCCCCCGCGCGGCGCTGATCCTCGGCGCGCAAGCCTATCTACGCGCCATGACCATGCCCGGCCGCACCCGCCTGCTGCTGATCGACGGCCCGGCGGTGCTGGGCCTGAGCGATGCCATCGCCATCGACGACGCCCACGCCGGCGACACCTTGCACGAGGGCCTCGCCGCGGCGCTCGGCGAGCGGGCGGACGTGGACATCGCCTCGTTGGCCACGCTGCTATCGGCGGCGTTCGACCGCGCAGCGTTGGAGATCGACGCTGGCGCGGATGCGCAGCGGGTGGGCGAGGCGATGGTTTGGTTGGTGGAGCGGGTGTTGGCTGAAGGCGGCAAGCGGACGAAAACGAAATAGCGCAGCGACGATGCAACCAAGCTCACTCGGCAATCGCCGCGCCAGCTCGCAAGCGATCACGCACACACCGTCATTCCGGCGAAAGCCGGAATCCATTTTGACGTTGCTCTTGATGCTGCCATCGAGAACCACGAGCAACAGCAAGATCGAAATGGATTCCGGCTTCCGCCGGAATGACGGTGAAATGAAGCTCTCGGCGCAATCGGGGATGACTCACCCAGCCGCCTTCTCCACCCACCCCGCAAACGCCGCAGCCCCCTCGCCCACCGGCTTCAACGCCAGTCGCGTCAACCAATACCCGCCGGCATCCAGCGTAGTCGCGAACGGCTGCACCAGCCGCCCTTCGGCGAGCTCGCGCTCGAACATCGACGGCGGCGCCAGCGCGACGCCGAGGCCTTGCAGGGCGCACTGCACCATGGTCAAGGAGGAGTCGAAGATCGCGCCGTTGATCGGGCCGTTCGGCACGACTTGCGCCGCTTCGAACCACAGCCGCCAGTCGTCGACGAAGTAAGAACGCAACAGCGGCAGACGCGCCAGGTCGGCGGGGTCGCGCAACTGGGCGGCGATCGCCGGGGTGCACAACGGCGCCAGCGGCGCGCTCATCAGAAAGCGGCTTTCCATGCCCGGCCAGGCGCCGCGTCCGAAACGGATCGCGTAGTCCAGGCCTTCGGCGGCCGGGTCGACCCGGTTGTTGTGGGTGCTCACCCGCACGTCCACGCTCGGGTGCAGGCGCGCGAACTCGGCCATACGCGGAAGCAGCCAGCCGTTGGCGAAGGTGCCGACCGCGCCGACGTGGACCACGTCGCGCGCAAGTCCGTCGCCGACCCGATCCAAGGCGCTGTCGATGCGATCGAATGCCTCCTGGATCGCCGGCAACAAACTCAATCCCTCATCGGTCAGCGCCAGCCCGCGCGGCAGGCGGCGGAACAATTCGACCCCGAGTTGGTTTTCCAGCAGCCGAACCTGATGGCTGACCGCGGCCTGGGTGACGTTGAGCTCATCGGCCGCGCGGGTGAGGCTGAGCGCGCGCGCCGCCGCTTCGAAGGCTTTCAATGCGCCCAGGTTGATCCGTGCATGCGCCATCGACGCTCCAGAATTCGAGATGAAACCCGCGCGCCGATGGCTCGGCGCAGGCGGGAGGATGCGGGAATTCAAAGCGTCCGGGGCGCGGCTGTCAACGCGCGGTGGCGGATTTATCGGCGGATCGTTGCGGAACCGGCACGTGCTGCACCGGTTGCTCGGCCAGGCTTTGCTCGGCTTGCTTTTCGAGCAGGTAGTCGTACCACTCCTGCTGAATCCGTTCCAGCGGGCCGACCGTGGCTTCGAATTCCTCGACCGTGCCGGCCCCGCGCATCAACTTGCGGTAAGCGCCGGCGTATTTGCCGCCCTGACCGTGGAACAGAAAGTGGGTCAGGCTCCAGAACTGCAGGTAGTACACGTTCAGATAAGCGCCGCCGAGGGCGGGGCCGCTGCCGTCGATCACTTGGCGCAGTTCGATCAGGCGACGGTTATCCAGGTCGTCGCGCAGCGAGCCGCTGAGGACCAGATCGCCCAGCCACCAGATCGGATAGGTGTTCGGATCGATCCGGCCCGGATGCAGCACGCCGTCTTGCAGCACGCTGGTGCCGAAGTACGTCGCCAGGCCCTCGTTGATCCATCGCGGCGCGGCCAGGCCGGCGCGTTCGGCGTTCAGTTGATGGGTGGCCTCGTGCAGCATCCAGTGATACGGGTTCTCGCCGCGCTCGGCGTAGTAGGCATGGCAATACGGCTTGCGGTAGTAGGCCTCGGCCCACGGCATGCTGGTGTTGTAGTGCGAGAACTGGGCGCGGTCGCGGTACAGAATCAGCTTGAGCCGATCGGCGGGCTTTGCCGCATCGGCCAGTTCAAAAAAACCGGCATAGGCGCGGTACAGGCTCTCCACCGCCGCGGCGACTTGCGCGGTGCGTTCGGGCGTGGCGGTGCTGAAGATCGCGTAATGCTCGCTGCGATGCTCGCGCGC
>NZ_JBAMDI010000152.1:0-24071 GCF_036961695.1 Pseudomonas sp. CGJS7
CGCGGCGGCCGCGCACAACAGCGCATTGAGTTGCCAGAAACCGCGCCAGCCCTCGACCGCCGCGCCGGTGGCCAGGGCCAGGGCCATGCCCGCGGGCATGTAGCAACTCCAGATCGCGAACACCACCGCGCGGTCCTGCGGCCGCGACAAGCGCTGCAGCACGCTCGCGCCGGCCACCGCGAACAGCAGGAAGCCGGCGCCTTCGAGCACGCGCGTGGCCAGCAGCGCGTTGAGGCTGTGCGCCTGGCTGCCCAGCGCGCTGCCCAGGGCCATCGCGCTCAAGCCGCCGACCTGCATGCGGCGGTCGCCCACCCGCGCCACCAGCGCGCCCACCGGCACGCTGGCGATCAGTCCGAGCAGTCCGAACACCGCCATCAGCCAGCCGCCGCTGCGCAGGTCCAGGCCCAGATCCAGGCGCAGCGCCGGCAGCGCGATGGCGGTCTTGCCGACCTGCAGCGCGGCCGCCAGACCGGCGAAAAACACCGCCGCGACCGCCAGCCAATCGGTGCGCTCGCTGGCGGCGGGCAGCGCCGTGGGGGCGCTCGGTTGCGAAGTCAGGGCCAGGGTTTTCATCGGGTCGGTCGAGGCAGGACGATGGCGGCTACCTTGCGACCTCAACCAAGCTTCAGGTCAACGCGAGCGTCCGGAACACTGCGATCCATCGCCACGCAACGCTGCGCGCGCGGGCCGATCGCGCGCCTGCGAATCGGCCGCCGACGGCCCGCCACCCGGCGCGTTCGCGTCCGCCCCGCCGCAGCGGGCACGCCGCCGCGCCGTCGCCGCCGTTCCCCAGCGCTTCGCGCCGAGGCAAAGCATGAAAGGCGTGACTACGTTCACCTTTTCGACAGAAACTCGATGCAGTAAGGTGGGGCAAAGCGCACCCGCGCACGTTCGTGTCAGGGAGCGCCCGCAGCCGTATCGACCGCAGTGGAATCTGCGGCGGCGATTGCGGCAGGTACGTCTCTGCAACCCCCGGCAGCGACGGTCAGTGGTTCAAACGCGCGGCTGCGGCCGTCATCGCAATGCTGAAAGACGGGGCGACCCGTCGCTGCAAGGGGAGTGGTCATGCATCGAACCCGAGCCGAACTTGATGGCGATCTATGCCAGCTCAGCGCCGCCTTGCCGATCTGGCGACGGCACTGGAGCGACGACGAAGTGTTCTGGACCCGCGTGGACAGCCTGATCGAACGGCTGTTGACGGTGACGCCGCGGCCCGAGCGCGGGCACGTGGTCTCGCACATCAACCGCATGATGGTGTCGCAAGGCTTGCAGCACGCGCCCTACGAGTGAGGCGCGCGGCCGCGAGCGCGGCTACGGACGGCCCGGCTTGAGCAGTTCGTCGAGCAGCGCGCCGACCCGCGCGGCATAGGCATTGGGCGCGAAGCGCTGGGCGAACGCGCGCCGCTGTTCGGCGCTGCCGACCACCGATTCGCGGCTCAGCCGGATCATCAACTGGGCCAGCCCGTGGCGGTCGTGCGGATCGAAGCGCGGCATGTCCATCGGCGCGACTTCTTCCAGCGCGCTGCCTTCGGCCACCGCCACCGGCGTGCCGGCGGCCAGGGCTTCCAGCACCGGCAAGCCGAAGCCTTCGGCGTAGGACGGCTGCCACAAGCGTTCCGCGTCCAGATACAGCCGCGCCAGTTCGGCCTCGGCGACATCGGCGAACCAATGCACGCCGTTGATGCGCTGCAACTCCGGGGCGACGTCTTCGGGCGCTCCGACCACCACCAGGTCGGGGGTGTCGTAGTGCTGGCGCCGCGCGTCCAGCCACGCGCACAAGAACAGATCGGCGTTCTTGCGCGGTTCGCGGGTGCCGACCAGCAGCCAATAGCGCGGCGGCAACGGCCGTTGCAGGCGGCTGCGATCGGCCGGCGCCGGCAGCGGCGCGACCGCATCGGGCAACACGTACAGCTTGTGCGCGTGGGCCGGGTACAGGCGGCCGCATTCGGCGGTGGTGTAGCGCGACGGCGTCCAGATGGCGTCGGCGGCGGCGACCGAATGGCCGATCCGGGCCTCATCGACCAGGCGCGAGGTCAGCGCGCGCCACGGCGAGCTGCGCGGCCGGCGCAGGGTCAGCCGGAACAGATCGTGCAACAGCAGCACTTGCCGCAACTGCGCCGGCTTGCGCCACACCGGCATGCCGTCGTTGGCGCTGGCGATGTAGACGTCGACGCTTTCCTGGCGCAGCGCCTTGGGCAGGAAATCGGCTTGATAGCGCCAGTGCCGGCGCAGCCCGGGCGATTCGGACACCGCGGCCGCGGGCAGGTCGGCGGCGACCGCGATGGCGCGATGCGGATGGCCGAGCGGGGCTTCGGTGAACAACACCGTTTCCACGTCGCCGCGACGGCGCAGGGCGCGTTCCAGGGCCAGGATCTGCCGGCCGGTATCGGTGCCGGGCGCGGCGGTGGCGGCGCGGTAGTCCAGGCCTATGCGCATCGGCGGCCGCCTGCGCGCAATGCGCGCGCGGATGCGCTGGCGGTCGGCCGCGCGCGGGCTGGGATCGCGTTGGAGGTCGGAAACTTCATCGGATGCTGCAGGCCCAGGTCGAAACGACTAACGGGACATGCAGCCGAATCAGCTCTTCTCCATTAGTGCGATCATCGTCACATTTATTATGTGATGGTGCGCGTTCCAGGGCGCAGTAAAAATTGATTCCATTCATGAATATCGTGAACGGTAAGCCGCCCGGATTCAGGCCGGAACGCCTGAACGACACCGTCACAACGCCCTTGACACCCTGTCCGCGCAGGGCATCTATTAGCCGAGTTATTTAACCCACTGGTTCAGTTCAATGCCCGCCGATTCGCTCAGCACCACCTTCGCCGCCCTTGCCGACCCGACCCGGCGCGCGATCCTGGCCCGTCTCGCCAGCGGCGAAGCCGGCGTCACCGAGCTGGCAGAACCCTTCCAGATGAGCCTGCCGGCGATCTCCAAGCACATCAAAGTGCTCGAACGCGCGGGCCTGGTGGCGCGCGGGCGCGAAGCGCAATGGCGGCCGTGCCGGCTGGAAACCGCGCGCTTGCAGGAGGTCTCGGGCTGGCTCGACCGCTACCGCGAGTTCTGGGACCAGCGCCTGCAGCGGCTCGACGACTACCTGGTGCAGTTGCAGCACACCGCAGAGGCAGCCCATGGGCGCGATCCGGATTAGCCGCCGCGCGCTCGCGGCATCGCCTGCGCGTACGGGCCATGGCTGACGCCGGCGCGCCCGTCCGCGGCAAGCGCGCCGCCGCATCCGCCGCGCCGGACAGGGCGCCGTGCTGCGGCCTGCCCAGTCCGCTGGCCAGCGCGATCCGGGTCACCGTCGGCGCGCGGCCCGCGCCAGCGACGGCGGACAGCGCCGCAACGGCGTCGGCACCGAGCAAAGTCAGAACGCCCGAACGCGCTTGAGCGCTGAGTCGATGCGCGCGACGCGCGATCCGTCCTGCGCATCGATCATCCGCATCCCACCGCGACGCCGCATCGCGCATTCAGCGTAGCGATCATTGCGCGCGCCGCATCGGCGAACGCGCGCGGCGAATCGATATCCGCGGCCTGCCGCGCATCGCCGCAAGCGCACATCGCATAGCAAACCGACCTCGCGCATCGCCACCGCACGCACCGCGCCCAATCGCGCCGCGCATCAGCCCGACACACTCCGCAAAGTCGCGAGCCGCTTAAACGGAACTGCGTCGAAGTCCGGCGGCGCGCGAACGCATTAACGTCGACGGTTCGCGCCGCGCGCATGCGCGCCATGCCGCAGCGCGAACGCCGTCGATCCAGGGGATGCTCGAAAACCTAAGAAAAACCCGGCATTTGCCTGCGATTTCGCAACCGGTGCATATCCGGTTACGCGCTCGCGCGCAGTGTTCTTGATCTGACGGCACAACGGCGCATGCGGGTCTTTTCGAAACTGATCGCCGTAGTCGCATCGATTCGCAAAAGGGAAACCACCCACAGGAGCCGACCATGCCGCACGCCACACTCAGCCGCGCCATCTCCCGCGCGCTGTTCGCAGCCACCATCGTCAGCGCCGCGCCGCTCGCCGCCCAAGCGCAAGACGCGCCGCCCGCCACCACGCTCGAACGTATCGAAGTCACCGGTTCCAACATCAGCCGCGGCGACATGGAAACCGCATCGCCGGTGCAAGTGGTGAGCCGCGAAGAGATCGACCGCACCGGCAAGGCGACCATCGCCGAATACCTGCAGACGCTGACCACCGACGGCTCCGGCTCGGTGCCGCGCAGCTACGGCACCGGCTTCGCCGCCGGCGGCACCGGCGTGTCCTTGCGCGGTCTGGGCGCGGGTTCGACCCTGGTGTTGTTGAACGGCCGGCGCACCGCGCCTTACGGCCTGGCCGACGACGGCCAGAAGGTGTTCACCGACCTGAGCACCATTCCGATGGATGCGGTGGAGCGGGTGGAAGTGCTCAAGGACGGCGCCTCGGCGATCTACGGCTCCGACGCCATCGCAGGCGTAGTCAACATCATCCTGCGCAAGGAATTCACCGGCGTCACCGTGCGCAGTTCGATCGGCGTGTCCGGCGAAGGCGACGGCACCCAGGCCAAGGCCTCGGCGACCTTCGGCTTCGGCAGCCTGGCCGAGGACCGCTACAACGTGTTCTTCAACATCGAAGGCAGCCAGACCGACGAGATCCAGGTCGCCGACCGCAGCGACCGCAAATGGATCGGCACCGGCGATGCGCGGCGCTGGGGTTATCCGCAGACCAAGCGCTTCCTGGCCGGCTACATCCTCGGCACCGATGCGACCAGCTCGCCCGCGGGCAACGTCAAGAACCCAGTCACCGGCCAATACCAGTCGCTGCCCGGCTGCGCGCAGCTGTCGCCGGTGACGCCGCAAGATCCGGCCGGCGGCTGTCTGTGGCAATCGGGCCAGTTCAACAGCCTCACGCCCGAAGAGAAATACGTGAACCTGTTCGGCCGCGGCACCTTCGCGATCTCGGACAACTTCGAGGCCTATGTCGAAGCCGGCTATTCGAAGAAGAAGAGCACCTTCTACAACACGCCCTCGGGCGTGTCCGGCGCCTGGGGTTATCCCGGCGGCCCGGTCAACGCCGATTCCGGCGACGGCGCGGTGGTGTTGGGGCCGAACCATCCCGACAACCCGTTCCCCGGCCAGAGCGCCAACCTGCGCTACGCCGCCTTCGATGTCGGCCCTCGCATCATCCGCAGCGACAGCGAATTCAGCCGCGTGCTGGCCGGGATCAAGGGCACCGCCGGCGCCTGGGACATGGACGTGGCGTATCTGCATTCGCAGAGCGATCTGACCAACACCCGCGACGGCTTCCTGCGCTACAGCGCGGTGCGCGACGCGCTCACCAACGGCACCGGCCCCGGCGGCTACTGGCGCATCGGCCAGAACGCCAACCTCAACAACCAGGCGCTGTACGACTACATCTCGCCGACCATCCACGCCGACGGCAAGACCACCCTGGATCTGTTCGACATCAAGGGCTCGCGCTCGCTCGCCGAGCTCAAGGGCGGCTCGCTCGGCATCGCCCTGGGCGCGGAATGGCGCCGGCAGAAGGCCGAACTCAAGCCGCAGACCTACACCGACATGGGCGACATCATCGGTCTGGGTTATTCGGCCTACAGCGGCTCGCAGGAAGTCGCCGCGGCCTACGCCGAAATGGTCGCGCCGGTGCTGGAGAGCCTGGAGCTGTCCGGCGCGGTGCGTTTCGACAGCTACAAGGGCGGCGAAAACGCCACCACGCCCAAGTTCGGGGTGAAGTGGCAGCCGATCCAGCAACTGGCCTTGCGCGCCACTTACGCCGAAGGCTTCCGCGCGCCCAACCCGGCCGAATCGGGCAAGGGCGGTCTGGCCGGTTTCGCCGCGGCCGCCGACTCGCTGCGTTGCCCGGGCGGCACGCCCGCGCCCGGCGGCAGCGTGCGCGACTGCGACATCCAGATCGCGGTGATCACCAGCCCCAATCCCGATCTCAAGCCCGAGGAATCCAAGAGCTACACCGTCGGCCTGGTGTTCGAGCCCACGCCCAACACCACCATGACCCTGGACGGTTGGCAGATCGAGCGCAGCAACGAGATCAACGTGGAAACCACCGACGCGGCGATCGCCGCCGGCCACGTGATCCGCAGCGACAACAACCTGCCCGGCCAACCCAACAGCGGCACCTTGCTGGCGGCGCTGGCCAGTTACGTCAACTCGGCCTCCACCACCGTGCGCGGCATCGATCTGGACGTGCGCCAGCGCTTCGACCTGGACGCGCACGGCAAGCTCAGCCTGGACCTGCAGTGGAGCCACGTCAGCAAGTTCGAGCGCGAAGAAGAAGACGGCAGCAAGACCGAGTTCGCCGGCACCCACGGCAACTGCGACGTCACCAACTGCATCGGCACGCCCAAGGACAAGATCAACTTCGGCGCGACCTGGGAGATCGGCCAGTTCAGCCTCAGCGGCGTGGCCAACTACATCTCCAGCTTCAAGAACGTGCGCTTCGAAGGCGGCCCCTGCGCCAGCCGCTACGCCGACGGCAGCAACGCCCCCGGCGGCGGTTGCCGGATTCCTTCGTTCACCACCTTCGATCTGTCCGGCCGCTGGAAGGCCAAGGACGGGGTGGAAGTGTTCGGTTCGATCCAGAACCTGACCGACCGCATCGCTCCGCTCGATCCGTTGACCTACGGCGCCATCAACTACAACCCGATGCATTCCAGCGGCGCGATCGGCCGCTATTTCACCCTCGGAGTGAAGTACACCTTCCAGTGAGCCGGGTACGCCATCGCTAGTCCATCGCAACCGATCTCCAGCCGTTAAGGCGCTTCGCGCATCCGCTCCCAGCGGCCGCGCGCTTATCGGCCCGTTCCGCTCGCGGCGGAACGGGCCGTTTTCTTGTCCGTGTCGGCTGCGTTACTGAGGTGGTCAAGATCGATCGAAAAATGTTCTGCAGAACGACTGCGTGCATTCAAATGGCACGCGAAATTTTTTTGAATTCGAAGAAAAAACAGCCTGAGTGTGGACTCGCTAAACACCGCTGATGCGATACGGCATAAGTCGCGTGTATATCCGGCACAAATGCCTAAAAACGCCTTGATTTCAAGGGGCGGCGCACATGGACGCGGCGGCGAAGACGGTCTATTTTTCGGCCCCGTACGCAGGGGTGCCGGGGCGTAAGTTCGCAACGCAGTCAGTCCAGACCGATCGATCTTCGCCGCGCCGATCCGCGCAGCGGAGGAACTCGCGCATCGGCAGACCGCGGCGATCGCGTCGATTCGAAACGACGAGGGAACGGCACGTCACACGGCGATCGGAATCGCCGTCCGTTCGCCATCACCGGAGTCGTTACATGCCGCATGCCATCCTCACTCGCGCCATCCGCCGCGCCTTGCTCTGCGCGAGCGTCACCAGCGCCGTCTTCGTTCCCGCCGCCGCGTTCGCGCAAACGCAAGCGTCCGGGCCCGCCACCGATCTGGGCCGCATCCAGGTCACCGGTTCCAACATCAGCCGCGGCGACCTGGAAACCGCGTCGCCGGTGCAAGTGGTCAGCCGCGAAGAAATCGATCGCACCGGCAAGGCGACCATCGCCGAGTACTTGCAGACCCTGACCACCGACGGCGCCGGCTCGGTTCCCAAGACCTTCGGCAACGGCTTCGCCGGCGGCGGAACGGGGATTTCGCTGCGCGGTCTGGGCGCGGGTTCGACCCTGGTGCTGTTGAACGGCCGGCGCATGGCCCCTTACGGCTTGGCCGACGATGGCCAGAAAGTCTTCACCGACCTGAGCACCATTCCGATGGATGCGGTGGAGCGGGTGGAAGTGCTCAAGGACGGCGCCTCGGCGATCTACGGCTCCGACGCCATCGCCGGCGTGGTCAACATCATTCTGCGCCGCGAGTACACCGGCGCCACCGCGCGTCTGTCCTACGGCGTGTCCGGCGAAGGCGACGGCCAGCAGAGCAAGGCCTCGCTGACCTACGGTTTCGGCAAGCTCGCCGAGAACGGCTACAACGTGTTCTTCAACGCCGAAGTCAGCCAGAGCGATGAGATCCAGATTTCCGACCGCCGCGGCAGCAAGTGGATCGGCAGCGGCGATATCCGCCCGTGGGGCTACAGCATCACCAGTCAGTTCCTGGCCGGCTACATCAATCCCGGTCGCGCCAGCGCCAGCTCTTCGCCGGTGGGCAACGTGCGCGGGCCGAACGGCTATCGGTCCTTGGGCACGGCCGCCGATTGCGCCCGATACTCCAGCCTCGCGCCCGATCCGCAGGGCGGCTGCGTGTGGGAGGTCGGCCAGTTCCGCAGCCTGACGCCGCAAGAGAAGTACCTGAATCTGTTCGGCCGCGGCACCTTCGCGATCTCGGACAATTTCGAGGCCTATGTCGAAGCGGGTTATTCGAAGAAAAAGAACACCTTCATCACCACCCCCTCGGGCGTGTCCGGCTCCTGGGGCTACCCGGGCGGACCGGTCAACGCCAGCGGCGGCGCGGGTGCGGTGGTGCTGGGGCCCAATCATCCCGACAATCCGTTCCCCGGCACGTCGGCGCCGCTGCGCTACTCGGCGTGGGACGTCGGCCCGCGGGTGACCCGCAACGACAACCAGTTCACCCGGTTCCTGGCCGGCGTCAAAGGCGCGATCGGCAGTTGGGACGTGGACGCGGCCTACCTGCATTCGGAAACCTCGCTGCGCAACGAGCGCGAAGGCTTCCTGCGCTACAGCGCGGTGCGCGATGCGCTGACCAACGGCACCGGCCCCGGCGGCTACTGGCGCCTGGGCACGCGATCGGGCGCGAACTCGCAGGCGTTGTACGACTACATCTCGCCGCGCATTCACGCCGACGCCGAAACCAAGCTGGATCTGTTCGATCTCAAGGGCTCGCGCACGCTGTTCGATCTGCCCGGCGGCGCCTTCGGCATCGCCCTGGGCGGCGAGTATCGGCGCCAGAGCGTCGAGCTGACCCCGCAGTCCTACACCGACCGCGGCGACATCATCGGTCTGGGCTATTCGGCCTACAGCGGCAAGCAGGAAGTCGCCGCGGCCTACATCGAAGCGATCGCGCCGCTGCTTCAGAGCCTGGAACTGTCCGGCGCGGTGCGCTACGACAGCTACAAGGGCGGCGACAGCGCGACCACGCCCAAGCTCGGGCTGAAGTGGAAGCCGATCGAACAACTGGCGCTGCGCGCAACCTACGCCGAGGGTTTCCGCGCGCCCAATCCGGCCGAGTCGGGCAAGGGCGGCCTGGCCGGATTCACCACCGCGCGCGATCCGGTGCGCTGCCCGGGCGGCACCCAGGCGCCGGGCGCCAGCCCCAGCGACTGCAATACCCCGGTCGCGGTGATCACCAGCCCGAATCCGAACCTGCTGCCGGAGCAGTCCAAGAGTTACACCCTCGGCCTGGTGTTCGAGCCGACCGCCTCGACCACGATCACCGTCGATGCCTGGCAGATCCAGCGCAGCGATGAGATCAGCCAGGAAAGCTCCGCCGCGGCGATCGCGGCCGGCCGGGTCGTGCGCAACGACGATTTGCTCGGCGGAGTGCCCGGCACCGGCACCTTGTTGGCGGCGCAGGCGTCCTACGTCAATTCCAACCAGACCCGCGTGCGCGGCATCGACCTGGACGCGCGTCAGGACTTCGATCTGGGCCAGTACGGCGAGCTCGGCGTGGACCTGCAGTGGAGCCACATCACCCGCTTCGAGCGCGAAGACGTGGCCGGCCAAACCCTGGATTACCTCGGCACCCACGGCAATTGCGACATCAGCAATTGCATCGGCACGCCGCGGGACAAGATCAATCTGGGCCTGACCTGGGATCTGGGCAAGTTCAGCCTGAGCACGGTCGCCAACTACGTGTCCGGCCTGCGCAACGTGCACGACACCAGCGAGCCCTGCACCGCCGCGGTGGGCTGCCGGCTGCCTTCGTTCACCACCTTCGACCTGTCCACCCGCTGGCGTCCGGTCGATGGCATCGAGGTGTTCGGTTCGATCCAGAACGTGGCCGACCGCATCGCCCCGCTGGATGCCTTCACCTACGGCGCGGTCAATTACAACCCGATGCACTCCAGCGGCGCGATCGGCCGCTACTTCAATCTCGGGGTGAAGTACACCTTCTAAGCCTCACTCCGGTTGCCAGGAAGGTCTGGGCGCGCCGCCTCGCCGGGGCGCGTTCTTTCGGCCCGTTCCGTGTCCGCGGGACGGGCCGATCTTTTTTCCGTCCGCTCGTGTCGATTCCGCCCAATCCCGTTCGTCGTTCAGATAAGCCGCCGCGCAGCGCCCCGTCGGGGCGCCGGCCGGCCCAAGGACCACGACCATGAAATTCATGCTGATTGTCAAAGCCACCGCCGACAGCGAAGCCGGCACGATGCCCGATACCGAACTGCTCACCGCGATGGGCGAGTACAACGAGGAACTGGTCAAGGCCGGCGTCCTGCTCGGCGGCGAAGGCCTGCACCCCAGCTCGCGCGGCGCGCGAGTCCACTTCGACGGCCGCGCCCGCCGGGTGGTCGACGGCCCGTTCGCCGAAACCCACGAGCTGATCGCCGGTTTCTGGCTGATCCAGGCGCGTTCGCTGGAAGAAGCGGTCGAGTGGGTCAAGCGCGTGCCCAACCTGGACGGCGTGCAATCGCAGATCGAAATCCGCCAGGTGTTCGACCCGGCCGACTTCGGCGAAGCGCTGACCCCGGAGCTGCGCGCGGCCGAAGACCGTCTGCGCGAGGAAGTCGCGCGCCAGGCCGGCTGATCGGGCGGCGCGGCGAAGCAGCCGACCGGGTTCGCGCCCGGTCGATGGCTTCGCCGCTGTCGACGGCCGTTCCGGCGCGCCGTGGACGAACCATTGCGTCGCGGCGATGCGCCGCGCGCAAACCGGCCGGGCCGTCTGAGCCTGCGGCCGCTACAGACATAAACACGCCTTCGCGCGCCCGACCCTTGCGAGCCAGCGCGCGAGGTGGTGTCATCCCTCGCCATGACGGCCACCGACACCCACCGCGCCATCGACGCCGTCTGGCGGATCGAATCGGCCAAGCTCATCGCCGGCCTCACCCGCATGGTCCGCGACGTCGGATTGGCCGAGGAACTGGCCCAGGACGCGCTGGTGGTGGCGCTGGAGAAGTGGCCCGAGAGCGGCGTGCCCGACAATCCTGGCGCGTGGTTGATGCAGACCGCCAAGAACCGCGCCATCGACCGCTTGCGGCGCAAGAAGCTGCTCGATCGCAAGCACGAGGAAATCGGCTACGAGATCGAATCGGGCCAGGACGAGGTCGAGGACGCGTTCTTCGACAAACTCGACGACGACATCGGCGACGATCTGCTGCGGCTGGTGTTCATCTCCTGCCACCCGGTGCTGTCCACCGAAGCGCGGCTGGCGCTGACCCTGCGCCTGCTCGGCGGCCTGACCACCGACGAGATCGCGCGCGCGTTCCTGGCCAGCGAGCCGACCATCGCCCAGCGCATCGTCCGCGCCAAGCGCACCCTGGCCGACGCGCAGGTGCCGTTCGAAGTGCCGCGCGGCGAGGAACTGGCCGAGCGCCTGTCCTCGGTGCTGGAAGTGATCTACCTGATCTTCAACGAAGGCTATTCGGCCACCGCCGGCGACGACTGGATGCGTCCGGGCCTGTGCGAAGACGCGCTGCGCCTGGGCCGCATCCTGGTCGGGCTGATGCCCAAGGAAGCCGAGGTGCACGGGCTGGTCGCGCTGATGGAAATCCAGGCCTCGCGCGCCAAGGCGCGGATCGGCCCGGACGGTCAGCCTATCCTGCTGTTGGACCAGGACCGCAGCCGCTGGGACCGGATCCAGATTCAACGCGGCCTGAGCGCGCTGGAACGCTCGGTGCAACTGGGCGGATCGAACGGGCCGTACACCTTGCAGGCCGCGATCGCCTCCTGCCACGCGCGCGCGGTCAGCGCCCAGGACACGCCGTGGCCGCGCATCGCCGCGTTGTACCAGCGGCTGGCGTTGCGCACGCCTTCGCCGGTGATCGAACTCAATCGCGCGGTCGCTTTGTCGATGGCGTTCGGTCCCGCGGCCGGGCTGCAACTGGCCGACACCTTGGTCGATGAGCCGTCGATGAAGCATTACCACCTGTTGCCGACGGTGCGCGGCGATCTGCTGTTCAAACTGGGCCGGCGCGAGGAGGCGCGCGCCGAGTTCGAGCGTGCGGCCGCGCTAACCCGCAACGAGCGCGAACGCGAGATGTTGCTGGCGCGGGCGGCGCAGAGCGTCTAACAACCGGCCGTGCCCTGCGCGCGGATGGGCGCGGACCGAACCGAAATCGCTTCGACGAAGAACTCACTCATGCGCATCGCCCGCCGCATCGCCTCAGCTTTCGCATTGTCCGCCGCGCTGTTCGCCGCTCCGGCCGGCGCGACGTACTCCATCGTCGCCTGCGACGGCCAAGGCAATTGCGGCGCCGCGGTCGCCACCCACAATCTCGCCGTCGGCGCCAGCGTGATCCACGCGCGGGCCAAGGTCGGCGCGCTGGCGACGCAGTTCGAAACCAACCCGAACTACGGGCCCAAAGGCCTGGACTTGCTGGCCGGCGGGGCGACGGCGAAGGACGCGTTGCAACGTCTGCTCGATGAGGACGGCGGCTTCGAAGGCGGCACCATCGGCGAGCGTCAGGTCGGTTTAGTCGACGCCGGCGGACACGCCGCGGTGTACACCGGCCGCGACGCGCAGGACTCGGCCTGGGCCGGCGCGCGCGCAGGCGAGGGCTATGCGGTGCAAGGCAATGGCCTGGCGTCGGCCCAGGTACTCGACGCGATGGAGCGCGCGTATCGCCGCGGCCGCGGCGAGTTGTCCGAACGCCTGATGGCGGCCTTGCGCGCCGGCCAGGCCGCCGGCGGCCAGCGCATCGGCGGACTGTCGGCGGCGTTGCGCGTGGCCACGCTTGAGGGCGGCTTTCAGGACATCGACTTGCGCGTGGACGGTTCGGCCGATCCGGTCGCCGATCTGTCGCGCTTGCACGATCAGTTCCGCGCCCACCAGGCGATATTGGCCGCGCAACGCGCGGCGCGGCGCGGCGATCTGGTCGCCGCACGCGCTCAGCGCAGCCAAGCGCTGCGTCTGAGTCATCAATGGGACCGGATCTGGCGCAGCGCGGCGCGGTTGACGGTGGCGATGGGCGATCGCGACCGCGCGCTGGAATATCTCGGCGTGTTCGCCGGCATCAACCCGGTGTGGGCGCGCAGCGAAATCGACGACGACATATACGCGCCGTTGCGCGCGGACCCGGCGTTCTCACGATTGCGCGAACGTATCGCGGAGAATTCGCCGGGCGACTGAGGCGCGCCGTTCCGCTCGCCACGGCGCCTCAATCGCGCGTGCTCGACTCCCACGTCGCATGCGTCACCCCCGGCAAGCGACGCAATCGCGCCACCACGGCATCCAGCTCGGCGGCATCGACCGCGGTGCTGACCAAGGTCGCGACGATCTCCACCGAGCTCTCGCCATGCTCATCGACATCGACATCGCCGACCGGATAGCTCGCCGCTTCCAGATGCTCGACCAGCGCATCGCGCGCGGCCGGCGCGGCCTCGGGCTCGACGCTCAAACGCACCTCGTAAGTCGCCTCCGAGGTCTGCTCATCGATCGGAATGCGGTTGATCGCGTTGACCAGCGGCCGCAGCAAGGTATTGCCGGCGATCACGAAGCCGGTCAGCAGCACGCCCTCGGCGATCATGTCCGCGCCGGCGCAGGCGCCGACCGCGGCCGAGCACCACAGGGTCGCGGCGGTATTGAGCCCGCGCACGTTCATGCCTTCTTTCATGATCACGCCGGCGCCGAGAAAGCCGATGCCCGAGACCACGTAAGAAATCACCCGCACCGCCTCGACGCTGCCGGCCAGGCGCATGCCCAGATCGACGAACGCCGCCGCGCCCAGCGCGACCAGCGCGTTGGTGCGCAGGCCCGCGGTGCGCTGGCGGTACTGGCGTTCGGCGCCGATCAGGGTGCCGAGCACGAACGCCGCGAACAGGCTCAGCGCGGTGTCGAGGAACGCGAGCAGGTGAAAGGTCTGGATGAAACGCATGGGCGACTCCGGTCTTTAAGGCAAGCGATTGCGGGCGAAGTGGGCGGCGGGCTCAGCGCGGGTCGTCCAGGCTGAACCGGTCGGCGTCTTCCTCGTAAGCGAAATACTCCGCGTAGCGTGCCCAGGAGGTGACCGCGCGCAGGGTCGCGGCGGCGCGTTCGGCCGACATGTGGTCTTCCAGTTCGTCGCGGAACCGCCGCGCCGGCGCCTGATGCGCGGCGCGTTCGTCCAGCACCCGGCGGATATGCGCGGCCAGCGGCACGTAGGCCGCCAGTTGCTGGGCGAACGAGCGCTTGCGCGCGTCGACGTCGGCGTCGGCGAAGCGTCGGCCGGCCTCGCTCAGGTGCAGGTCGCCGTCGTCGAGCTCGGCCAGGCGCAGCAGCTGCAGGCTTTCGGCGATGGGAAACAATTCATCGATCTCCATGCGCAGATCCGCGGCCAGCGCGGGCAGGTCGGCGCGGCCGCGGTAGGGCGCGGCGGCGACGGCTTCGATCAAACCGGCGATCAGATTGCTCGACACCTGTGGCAGCGGCATGGCCAAGCCGGCGCGCGCGGGCGCGGCCGGGGTTTGCGGCGAACCGGTCATGCGCGCATAGATCGCATCGACCAGGGCGCGGAACGCCGGGTCGAGCCGGTCGCGCGGCTGCGCCAGTTCGACCTGGATTTCTTCGATCACCCGCCCCGGATTGGAGCCGAAGATCAGGATCCGGTCGCACATCAGCACCGCTTCTTCGATGTTGTGGGTGACCATCAGCATCGCCTCGGTCGGCATCCGGCCTTCCGACCACAGGTCGAGCAAATCGGTGCGCAGGGTTTCGGCGGTGAGCACGTCCAACGCCGAGAACGGTTCGTCCATCAGCAGCACCCGCGGCTGCACCACCAGCGCGCGCGCCAGGCCCACGCGTTGGCGCATGCCGCCGGAGAGTTCTTTCGGATATGCGCCTTCATAGCCGTCCAGACCGATCAGATCGATCGCTGCGAGCGCGCGCTTGCGGCGTTCGGCAGCGTGGACGCCGCGCGCCTCAAGTCCCAGCTCGACGTTCTGCAGCACCGTCAGCCACGGGAACAGGGCGAAGCTTTGGAACACCATGGCGATATCGGCCGGCGTTTGCGCCGCATCGCGGTGCACGATCTCGCCTTCGCTCGGCCGGATCAATCCCGCGATGGCGCGCAGCAGGGTCGACTTGCCCGAGCCCGAGCGGCCGAGCAGGCCGACGATCTCGCCCGAATGCAGGCTCAGATCGACCCGGTCGAGCACCCGCAGCGGCGCGGCGCCGGCCTTGTCGTAGCTTTGGCGCAGGCCGCGCACCTGGATCAGGGCCGGGGCGGCGGTACGGATGTGCTGGGAAACGTTCATGGCGATGCTCCAATGCGCGGCGACCGAACGCCGCGCTGAAAAATTAATGAGAGGTATGCGAACGCGGCGGACTTCAGTCCAGCCGCAACCGGCGCTCGGCGTAGACGTACAGCGGCCGCCACAGCGCGCGGTTGAACAAGGTCACGAACAGCGACATCACCGCCACGCCGAGGACGATGCGCGGGAAGTCGCCGGCTTCGGTGGCGCGGGCGATGTAGGCGCCCAGGCCGTGGGCCTGCACGCGCTGATCGCCCCAGTGCACCCACTCGGCGACGATGCTCGCGTTCCACGAGCCGCCCGAAGCGGTCAGCGCGCCGGTGACGTAGTAGGGGAAAATCGCCGGGCCGATCACCCGCCGCCACCACGTCCACGAACGCAGGCCGTAGACGTTGGAGGCTTCGCGCAGATCGGTCGGAAACGCGCTGGCGCCGGCGATCACGTTGAACAGGATGTACCACTGCGTGCCCAGCACCATCAGCGGCGACAGCCACACATCGGGGTTGGCGCCGGTGGCGAGGATCGCGATCACCGCCAGCGGAAACAGCACATTGGCCGGAAACGCCGCCAGCAACTGCGCCAACGGTTGCACCCGTTGCGCCCAGCGCGGCCGCAGTCCGATCCACACCCCGACCGGCACCCAGATCGCGGTGGCGATGGCGATCAACACCGCCACCCGCAGCAGCGTCGCCAAGCCGCCGCCGAAGGCTTCGGCGAGATCGCCCAGCGTCAGCGTGCGGCGACCGTACTCGAACGCGATCCACGCGCCGCACAATGCCGTCGCCGAGACCAGCGCCAGCCAGATGCGATCGCCGCGCCGCACGTCCGCATCCGCGCGCGGCGCCGCAAGGATCGCGCGCGGGCGCCAGCGCCACAGCAGCGCGCGCTGCCACAGCCACGCCAGCGGCCGCAACGCGCGCTTGAGCAGACGCGTGCGCCGCGCCATGGCGTACACCCACGAACCCGGCCGCTGTTGCCCGGCGGTTTGTTCGACCCGGAACTTGTCCGCCCAGGCCACGATCGGGCGGAACAGCAACTGATCGTAGAGCGCGATCAACGCCGCCATGGTCAGCACCGCCCAGATCACCGCGTTAACGTTCTGCTGCGCGATGGCCAAAGCCAGGTACGAGCCGATGCCGGGCAATTCCACGGTGGTGTCGCCCACCGTGATCGCTTCGGAAGCGACCACGAAGAACCAGCCGCCCGACATCGACATCATCATGTTCCACACCAGCCCCGGCGTCGCGAACGGCGCTTCCAGACGCCAGAAGCGTTGCCAGGCGCTGAGCCCGAACCCGCGCGCCACTTCGTCCAGATCGCGCGGCAGCGTGCGCAGCGACTGATAGAACGAGAACGTCATGTTCCAGGCCTGGCTGGTGAAGATCGCGAACACCGCCGCGCATTCCGCGCCGAGCTGGCGGCCGGGGAACAGGCCCAGGAAGAAGCTCACGGTGAAGCTGAGAAAGCCCAGCACCGGCACCGATTGCAGGATGTCCAGCGCCGGCACGATGGCTTGTTCGGCGCGCTGGCTCTTGGCCGCCCAGGTGGCGACGAGGAAGGTGAACAACAGCGAGGCCAGCATCGCCGCGAACATGCGCAAGGTGGTGCGCAGGGCGTATTCGGGCAGGTTAGCGACCTGCAGCGAGACCGGGTCGGCGCTGAGCGCGGCGAGCGGCTCGCGCATCTGCGCCGCGCCGTGGCCGAGCAGCGCGGCGGCGGCGATCAGCAGCGCGAACGCGGCCAGGTCATGGACATTGAACAGATCGCGCGCGCGGCGCGGCGCGGCGATCGCGGGGAAACGCGGGCGGTGGCGGAAGATGGAGATCATGGCGAACCTCGGTACGGCCGGAACGGACGGCGCCGCGGAACAATCCGCTTGCGGCGCCGATGAGGGCGGGTAGCGCGCACGCACCAGGTGGAGGTTCTTCGCCGATACCGGCATCGCCGGTGCCCGGCACCAGCCAGCGGCATTCCAGCCGGCCGCTTGCCGGGTCGCGTCGCCAACGCGCCAGCGGACGGCCGCCGTCGTTGGCCGCTTGCAGTCCGTCGGCGTGGAAGATCGGAGCGGCGTAGGTGGTGTAGATCGCGCGCCCCGCCGGCAACTTGCGTGAGGCGACGTGGAACGATCCCACGAACGACAGGCGCTCGCAGATAGGGCCCTTGAACACCGGGCCGATGAACAGTGGAGTGATGCAGGATTTGAAAAACATGAGTCACCTCGACGATGCGCGGAGCGCGCCGCGCGCTCAGCGCGGCAGCAGCAGGTTCAGGCCCAGCGTCAGCCACGGACTTCGGCCGTCGTCGCTGTGGTCGCCGATCAACACATCCACGCTGTGGCCGGCGCCGAAGCCGCGGCGCAATCCCAGTTGCGCGCCGTGGCCGCGCCGGTGTTCGGCGAATACTTCCGCCAGCACGCTCCAATCGGCGGCCAGCGCGTACTCCAGGCCGATGCCCGCGGTGATCGCGGCGCGGCCATGACGCGGCGCGTTCCAGCCCAGATTGAAATGCCAGCGGTCGCCGCGTTCGGCGTCGGCCACGCTCAGCGGCAGATTGAAATTCCAGCTGTCGAAGCCGCCGTCGCGCGGATGCCAGTTGGCGCCGAGCGAAGCGGCGAGCGCCCAACGCTGCGAAGCGGAGGTGTGCAGCACGCGCTTGGCGCCGAACGCAGCGAGCGTCGGCGCGTGCGGCCGGGCGTAGCCGCTCAGGCCCAGGCCGAACTCGCTGCCGGCGACATCGCAGGCCGGAACCAGCGTCAGCTCGCGCGACGGCGCGGCCGCGCGCAGCCAGCTTTCCAACTGGCAATGGCCGGGCGCGACGGTGCCGGCGTCATCGACGAACAGGCTGGCGCCGGCGCGCGCCGCCGCGACGGGGGCGAGCGAGAGCGCCGCGATCAGGATCAATGCGGTCTTCGGGGGCATCGGCGATCTCCGGAACAACGGAAACGCCAAAGGCCACCTGGGCAGGTGTCTTCAGAGGGAAACTGCAGTACGTGTTGGAGACGCGCGAACCGGTGTCGGGTTCGGCGATTGCGGCTCCGTTCTTCGCGAACGGCGCCGACCTGGGACATCCCAGACCTGTGACGATCCGTCAGCGAATGCGCTGCAGCGTAGGTCTAGATCGACTGTCCAAGGGGGGCCTCTGGAGGGCGGGGAGGGGGTTAGCGGGCGCATGATCCTCGCCGAAAGCGCCCGGGTCAACCCCGGCGGCGCGAGCGCGCGGCCAGCGGCCAGGATCGGTTAACACCGCGGCGGCGCGCGGATTCTTCACAATCGCCTTGCGGTTTTGCGCGAGCATGCGGGTCAGGACGCACCGCCACGGAGACGCGCGGATGAACGAGTTCGACTGGGCCTGGATGGCCTTGCCCTTGCTGGTGCTCAACGGCGTAGCCACGGTGCTGGCGCTGTACGGCCGTTACAACGCCGAACGCTCGCGGCGCAGGCTGGTGGCGTTGATCTGGTTGTTGCCGGTGCTCGGCGCGGCGATCGCGCTGTACGCGGTCATGCAACACAAGCCGCCGGCGGTGCGCATGTCGGTGTCGCGTACGAGCAGGCTGCATCGCGGCGACGGCGCCACGGTGTGGAGTTCGACCATGGCGTATCGCTACACCCAAGAGCGCCACGACAGCGGCGGCAACGGTAGCGGCGACAGCGGCGGCGCGATGGGCGGCGGCGATGGCGGCAGCGGGGATTGCGGCGCTAGCGGCGGCGGTTGCCACTAGCCGACCGCGCCACCCGCGCCACGACGATCAGTCCGCGCGCATCCAGTTCGCGATCAACGACGCCAGCGTCCGCGCCGCCTGCGCTTCGTCCATGCGCTCGGCGCTCATCTCGCGCGACAGCGCTTCGCCCGCGCCGATGATGGCGGTGCAGCGGCGCAGCAGTTCGCCTTCGTCGACCTTGGAATACGGCGCCAGCAGATCGCGGTACATGCGCACGTAGCCCTCGCTCATTTCGCGCTGCACCCGTTCCATCTGCTCATCGCCCTTGAGCGCGGCGAAGATCGCATGGCATTCCGGGCCGGCGGTGCGGAAGCAGCTCATGTAGCTCTCGCCCATCAACGCGGCGACGTCGGCCAGGCGTTTGGGCGTGCGCTCGAAATCTTGCGCCAAGGTCGAGGCCTGACGTTCGTCGATCTGCTGATACAGCGCGATCAACAACCCCGAGCGGGTGCCGAAATGCTCGTACGCGATCGGCTTGCTGACGCCGGCGCGCTCGGCGACATAGCCCAGGGTCAGCGCATCGGTGCCTTGCTCGCGCACGATCGCCATCGCCGTTTCCAGCAATTGTTCGCGGCGCTCGGCCTTGGGCAGGCGTTTGGACGGGGCGGGGATCGGGCTCATGCGGGTCGGGACTCCGGGCGCGCAAATAAACGCTTGACATTGGAGTTCAATCATATCTTACTGTTGGTAACTTACCAATCGTAGCTTGTGGCGAGGCCCATCCCGGGACCGCCGCGGCACGGCCTCATCGGAGTCTTGGTCATGAACGCAAAAACCCTCAAACCCGTGCTGATCATCGGCGGTTCCGGCGTAGTCGGCGCGCAGGGCGCCCACGCGCTGCGCCGCTTGCAGCCGGACCTGCCCATCGCCATCGCCGGCCGCGATCTGGCCCGGGCCGAGGCGGTCGCCGCCCAGGTCGGCAACGCTACGGCGGTGCGGGTGGACCTGCAGCGCGCCGATCTGGGTCTGGGCGAGGACGCGCGGTTCTCGGCGGTGGTGTTGTTCGTCAAGGACGAGACCTCCAACTCGATCAAATACGCGCAGCGCCACGGTCTGCCGTACGTGAGCACCTCCAGCGGCTCGTTCGAAATCGCGCCGGAAGTGACCCGTTATCTGCGCCGTCCGGGCGCCTCGCCGATGCTGCTCGCCAGCCATTGGCTGGCCGGCGCGGCGACCTTGCCGGCGCTGCATTTCGCCCAGGAATTCCGCCGTCTGGACAGCATCCGCATCGCCGCCTTGCTCGATGAGCAAGACATGGGCGGCCCGGCCGCGGCGGCCGATTACGAGCGCCTGACCAGCGCGGCGGCGGCGCAAATCCTCGAACGCGGCCGCTGGCGCTGGGTGCGCGACGCCGAGGCCGCCAGCAGTTTCCTCAGCGTCGACGGCGTCGGAATCCAGGCGGCGGCGTATTCGCCGATGGACGTGGTCAGCCTGGCCGCGGCCACCGACGCGCATTCGATCCGGCTCGACATGGCCCTGGGCGAAAGCGCCAGCCGCCGCCGCGGCGAAGCGTTCTCCACCGAGATCGCGATCGAGCTGGAAGGCGAGCTGCACGACGGCCGGCAAGTGCGCGCGCGTCATGAGCTGGTGCATCCGCAAGGTCAGGCGCCGATCACCGCGGTCGGCATCGCCCTCGGCGTCGAGCGCCTGCTCGGTCTGGCCGGCGGCGAGGCGGTGGCGCCGGGCTTGTACACCCCCGATGTGTTGATCGACCCGGTGTATCAGCTGCGGCGCTTGCAGGAGTTCGGCGTGAGCGTGCAGCGCAAGCCCGACGTCGAGTTGTCGTTGCCCGTCGCCGCCTAAACGCGACGGCCGCTCGCGGCCGCAATCCCGTTTTTTTGCATTCCCACACCGACCGGCGCATCGGCGCCGGTCGCGACCTCTTGCGGCCGCGCGCCGCCCCCGGACGCCGTCATGGACCTCTCCCGTTTCTTCATCGATCGACCGATCTTCGCCGCGGTGCTGTCGATCCTGATCTTCGCCGCCGGCCTGATCGCGCTGCCGCTGTTGCCGGTCAGCGAATACCCCGACGTGGTGCCGCCGACGGTGGTGGTGCGCGCGGTGTACCCCGGCGCCAATCCCAAGGTCATCGCCCAGACCGTGGCCACGCCGCTGGAAGAAGCGATCAACGGCGTGCAGGACATGATGTACATGAAGTCGGTGGCCGGCACCGACGGCGTGTTGGTGACCACGGTGACCTTCCGTCCCGGCACCGATCCGGATCTGGCCCAGGTGCAGGTGCAAAACCGGGTCAGCCAGGCGCAGGCGCGTCTGCCCGAGGACGTGCGCCGGCAAGGCGTGACCACCCAGAAGCAATCGCCGACCATGACCATGCTGGTGCATCTGGTCTCGCCCGGCGGCCGTTACGACTCGCTGTACCTGCGCAACTACGCGACCTTGAAGCTCAAGGACGAATTGTCGCGCCTGCCCGGCGTCGGCCAGACCCAGATGTTCGGCAGCGGCGATTACGCGATGCGGATCTGGCTGGATCCGGCCCGCATCGCCGCGCGCGGCCTGGGCGCCAGCGACGTGGTCGCGGCGATCCGCGAACAGAACGTGCAAGTCTCCGCCGGCCAGCTCGGCGCCGAACCGATGCCCGGTAGCAACGAATTCCTGATTCCGATCAACAGCCAGGGCCGTTTGCAGACCGAGGCCGAATTCGAACAGATCGTGATCAAGAGCGGCAGCGACGGTGAAATCGTGCGGCTTAGCGATGTGGCGCGGGTCGAACTCGACGCCGGCGACTACACCATGCGCGCGCAGCTGGACAACGTCGACGCGGTCGCCATCGGCGTGTTCGAAGCGCCGGGCGCGAATTCGATCGCGCTGTCGGATGCGGTGCGCGAACGCATGCGCGAGCTGGCGCAGCGCTTCCCGCCCGGGCTGGAATACCGGATCGTCTACGACCCGACCGTGTTCGTGCGCGACTCGATCCGCGCGGTGGTGACCACCCTGGGCGAGGCGGTGCTGTTGGTGGTGCTGGTGGTGATCCTGTTCCTGCAGACCTGGCGCGCCTCGATCATTCCGCTGATCGCGGTGCCGGTGTCGGTGGTCGGCACCTTCGCCGCGTTGTACGTGCTGGGTTTTTCGATCAACACCCTGAGCCTGTTCGGTCTGGTGCTGGCGATCGGCATCGTGGTCGACGACGCGATCGTGGTGGTGGAGAACGTCGAGCGCAATATCGAACAAGGGCTGAGCCCGTTGCAGGCCGCGCATCAGGCCATGCGCGAGGTGTCCGGGCCGATCGTGGCGATCGCGCTGGTGCTGTGCGCGGTGTTCGTGCCGATGGCGTTCCTGTCGGGCGTGACCGGCCAGTTCTACAAGCAGTTCGCGGTGACCATCGCCATCTCCACGGTGATCTCGGCGATCAATTCGCTGACCCTGTCGCCGGCCCTGGCCGCGCGTCTGCTCAAGCCGCACGGTGCGGCCAAGGACGCGCCGACGCGGCTGATCGATCGCTTGTTCGGCTGGCTGTTCCGTCCGTTCAACCGATTCTTCAAGACCGGTTCGCAGCGCTACCACGGTGCGGTCGGCCGCCTGCTCGGCCGCCGCGGCGCGGTGCTGGCGGTGTATCTGGTGTTGCTGGCCGGCAGCGGCGCGATGTATCAGGCGGTGCCGGGCGGGTTCATCCCGACCCAGGACAAGCTGTATCTGATCGGCGGGGTCAAGCTGCCCGAAGGCGCGTCGCTGTCGCGCACCGACGCGATGATCCGCAAGATGAGCGAGATCGCGATGCGCACCGAAGGCGTGCACGCCTCGGAAAGCTATCCGGGCCTCAACCCGCTGCAATACACCAACACTCCGAACACCGGAACTTTGTTCTTTGAACTCGAACCGTTGTCCGAGCGCGGCCGCAGCGCCGAGCAGATCAACGCCGAACTCAACGAGCAGTTCGCCGGCTTGCAGGAAGGCGTGGCGTTCTCGTTCATGCCGCCGCCGATCCTCGGCCTGGGCACCGGTTCGGGCTATGCGTTGTACGTGCAGGATCGCGACGGCCAAGGCTATGGCGCGTTGCAGAACGCGCTCAACGACTACACCGCGGCGATCTCGCAAACGCCGGGGCTGGGCTATCCGATCAGC
Source organism: Pseudomonas sp. CGJS7 (assembly GCF_036961695.1). Taxonomy (NCBI): domain Bacteria; kingdom Pseudomonadati; phylum Pseudomonadota; class Gammaproteobacteria; order Pseudomonadales; family Pseudomonadaceae; genus Pseudomonas; species Pseudomonas sp. CGJS7. The sequence goes on from NZ_JBAMDI010000152.1 coordinate 23,118, forward strand.
ACCTACCAAGCCAACGTGCCGCAGCTCGACGCCCAGGTCGACCGGGTCAAGGCCAAGGCCCAGGGCGTGCCGCTGACCGAATTGTTCGACACCTTGCAGACTTATCTGGGCTCGGCCTACGTCAACGACTTCAACCGTTTCGGCCGCACCTACCAGGTCATCGCCCAGGCCGACGGCGCGCACCGCGACAGCGTCGAGGACATCGCCCAACTGCGGGTGCGCAACGACCGCGGCGACATGGTGCCGCTGGGCTCGATGGTGAGCTTCAGCGAAACCTACGGCCCCGATCCGGTGATCCGCTACAACGGCTACCCGGCCGCGGACCTGGCCGGTGAGGCCGATCCGCGCCTGCTGTCCTCGACCCAGGCGATGCAGTCGCTGGAGCAACTGGCGCGCAAGACCCTGCCCAACGGCATGCGCATCGAATGGACCGATCTGAGCTATCAGCAGGCGACCCAGGGCAAGGCGGCGTTGATCGTGTTCCCGCTGGCGGTGCTGCTGGCGTTCCTGGCGCTGGCGGCGTTGTACGAGAGCTGGACCCTGCCGCTGGCGGTGATCCTGATCGTGCCGGTGACCTTGCTCTCGGCCTTGGCCGGGGTGTGGTTGAGCGGCGGCGACAACAACGTGTTCGTGCAGGTCGGTCTGGTGGTGCTGATGGGATTGGCGTGCAAGAACGCGATTTTGATCGTCGAATTCGCCCGCGAACTGGAGCAGCAGGGCCTGGGCATCGTCGAAGCCGCGCTGGAAGCCTGCCGCCTGCGCCTGCGTCCGATCGTGATGACCTCCATCGCCTTCATCGCCGGCACCGTGCCGCTGCTGTTCGGCGACGGCGCCGGCAGCGAAGTGCGCGCGGCGACCGGGGTGACGGTGTTCGCCGGCATGCTCGGGGTGACCGTGTTCGGTTTGTTCCTGACGCCGGTGTTCTATGTGGCGCTGCGCAAGTGGGTAAGCCGG